>NZ_CP073063.1:2987500-3209446 GCF_022654015.1 Brevundimonas diminuta | reverse complement strand
TCCCGACGTCTTCGTTCCGCCTGCCATCGCCGCTGCGCCCCCAACCATCTTTGCCCGCCCACCTTAGAAGAACCATTCCGACCTTCCGCGCTTCAGGGCGATGGTTCAGGGACGACTTCTCCTGCGCCGAAAAGCAGTGCTTTCCGGACGGGGTCTAACCTCTGAACAGACATCTCCCGCCGACGCGAAACATAGGCCTCGCGCCGTCTTCATCCGTGCTGGGATGGAAGTGCGTTAGAGGCCAAAACTTACGCCGCGAGCCGGAGGGGTCAACGCTGATTCGTTGGTCGATTCGCAGTTAAATTGTTTGACTCCGCCAAACCCTGACACCGCTTGGAATTTCGGCCGGATCATGGCTCGACGATCGGCGTTTTCGGATTTGACAGTTAGCGACACAACGCAAAACGGCGAAGGAGCTTGCGCGCCTTCGCCGTTGATATTGCTTTATAATCCCACAACGAAACAGCGACAGCTGTTCCGTCCGCTGTTGGATTAATTTTGGCTCAGGCGGCCGACAGCTTCTTCAGCTGGGCGGCCAGGCGCGAAACCTTGCGCGAGCCGGTGTTCTTGTGAACGACGCCCTTGGAGACGGCGCGCATCAGCTCGGACTGGGCCTCGATGAAGGCGGTCTTGGCGACGGCGGCGTCGCCGCCGGCCAGAGCTTCCTGGAACTTGCGCAGATAGGTGCGGACGCGCGAACGGCGCGCCTTGTTCACTTCGGTACGCGCTTCGATCTTGCGGATCGCCTTGCGGGCGCCGGGGTTGTTGGCCATGTCAAACCTTCGAACGGAAAACGCCGCGGAGCACACGTCCACGGCGCGGAAATCTCAAGAGGGCGGGCCTATAGCCGAAAGCCCGGAGGCGGTCAACGCGGAGTCTTCATCGCTTGACTCCGAGGTTAGGCCAAGACGCCGGTTCGAGCGTGCCTTGCGCGCTATCATCTAAACGCAACCCAACAGGCTTTAACGCGCTTTGGCGGACTTTCCGTCGCAGGTTTTTGCGTCGTGTTGAAAGTGCGCAACGCTTTCACTTTGTTCATGAATTGTGTCGTTTTACGGCCATGTTTGTCCCGTCCTGACAAGGGCTGAAATCATCTCCCGGATCGTCGTTCCATGACCCAGACCGCGCTTCTCCTGCTTGCGCTGGCCCCCGCCGCCGGTGTCGTCCAGCCTGTTCAGGCCCAAACAAATGAGGCTCAACCTGTAGAAGCCCAGGCGCAGGTCCAGCAGGAGGAGCCGACGGTCGTTCTGCCGGACGTGGAGGTGACGGCGGCGCGACGCGGGGTGGCCCTGGGCGGGCAGGAACCGATCGTCTCTTACGACACCGCCCAGATCCAGGCGTTCGGCGCCACCAACATCGGCGAACTGATCACCCTGCTGGAGGCCCAGACCCGCAGCGCACGGGGCGGGTCTCCGGTCTTCCTGGTCAACGGACGGCGCATCTCGGGCTTCCGCGAGATCCGCGGCATTCCGCCCGAGGCCATCGAGCGGTTCGACGTCCTGCCGGAAGAGACCGCGCTGTCCTATGGCTACAGCGCCAATCAGCGGGTGGTGAATATCGTGCTGAAGGCGGACTTCAAGTCCCTGACCGCCTCGGTCAACGTCAGCCGGCCCGAGCAGGGCGGTCGCACCACTACCGCCAGCGAGAACAACGTCCTGCGCATCGCCGGCTCCGATCGCTGGTCGGTCGATATCAACGGCACGACCTCCAACACCCTGTTCGAGACCGAGCGCGACATCGATCGCAGCACGACGGCCGGCGGCGACAGCGAACTGGCCAACGCCTACCGCACCCTGCTGCCCCAGACGGACGAGCTGTCGGTGTCGGGCACCTACAAGCACGACCTGAACGACAAGGTCGGCATGACGCTGAGCGGCAGCGTGGAGGACTCAAACAGCTTCAGCTATCAGGGCCTGCCCAATGTTCAGCTGACCGTGCCGGGGACCAATCCGTTCTCGCCGACCGGCCAGGACGTCAATCTTTTCAGCTATCTGGACCTGCCCGGCGCCCTGACGCGCAAGACCGATACGCGCACCGCCGAACTGGG
Source organism: Brevundimonas diminuta (assembly GCF_022654015.1). Taxonomy (NCBI): domain Bacteria; kingdom Pseudomonadati; phylum Pseudomonadota; class Alphaproteobacteria; order Caulobacterales; family Caulobacteraceae; genus Brevundimonas; species Brevundimonas diminuta. Next base: position 3,207,399 of record NZ_CP073063.1, on the reverse strand, counting down.
CACGGTGTTCGACGGCTATGTCGGCGATTGGCGCTGGACGGCGACGGGGGAATACAGCCGCGTCGAGACCGACACCACTACGGGACGAGGCGTGAACGCGACGGCGTTGCGGGCTTTGATCGCAGGCGATCTGACGGTCGATCCGTTCGGCGACCTGACCGACCGGGCCATCGTCAATCCGCGCGACACCGCCAACTCGGTGGCCCAGACGGCGACGGCGGAACTGGTGTTGAACGGGCGTCCCTATGAACTGCCGGCCGGCGACATCACCTCGACCTTCAAGGTCGGGGCTGGTTATCAGTCGTTGGATTCCGAGAGCCTGCGTTTCTCCGAGAGCCTGGGTTCAAGTGTCGCCGTGGATCGGTCGCAGTCGCGCAACTCGGGCAGCTTGCAGGCCAACTTCGATCTGCCGATCTCCAACGTCGAGCGCGGCGTCCTGCCCAAGATCGGCGATCTGTCGGCCAATCTGAACCTGGCCTATCAGGAGCTGTCCGACTTCGGCGGCGTGTCCTCGGTCGGTGGCGGGCTGAACTGGTCGCCGGTCGAGCGGCTGTCCTTCTCGGCCAACTATTCCGATGAGGGCAAGGCCCCGACGGTCCAGCAGCTGAACGACCCGACGGTATCGACGCCGAATACGCCGGTCTTCGACTTCCGCACCGGTCAGACCGTCGAGATCAACCGCATCACCGGCGGCGATCCCAATCTGCAGGCCGAGGATCGGCGCATCCTGAAGCTGGGCATGAACTGGCAGCCGGTGTCGGACAAGGATTTCCGCCTGAACCTGGCCTACACCCGCACCGAGGCGGACAATGAAATCTCCAGCTTCCCGGCCATCACGCCCGACCTTGAGGCAGCCCTGCCGGATCGGTTCGTTCGCGATGCGGACGGCAATCTGGTGTCCATCGACGCCCGTCCGCTGAACTTCTTCAAGCGCGAGCAGCAGGACGTTCAGTGGGGCTTCAACTTCTCGCGCCCGTTCGGCAAGCCGAACCCCGCGGCGGCGGGCGGTCGTGGGCCGGGCGGACGCGGCGGTCCTGGTGGCGGCGGCATGATGATGATGGGCGGACCGGGCGGCCCCGGCGGTCCCGGCGGCGGCGGACGGATGCGCGGGGGACGTGGATCGGGAATGCAGCCCGGCCAAGGCATCTTCAACCTGTCGCTGACCCACACCTGGCGCGTCCAGGACGAGGTCACCATCCGCGACGGTCTGGCGCCGCTGGATCTTCTGGACGGCGATTCCATCTCCGGCTCGGGCGGTCAGTCGCGCCACGAAGTCCAGCTTCAGACCGGCCTTTCCAGAAACGGCGTGGGCGCCTTCGTCAACGCCAACTGGCGCTCGGGCACGACGGTCAATGGCGACGCGCTGGGCTCGCCCGATCTGGACTTCTCGGGCCGGACCACAGTCAATCTGTTCGCCTTCGCCGACCTGACCCAACGCACGTCATGGGTCGAGCGCTTCCCGTTCCTGAAGGGCACGCGGATCGGCTTCGGCGTTCAGAACATCTTTGACGACCGCGTCTCGGTGACCAGCAGCGACGGTCAGACGCCGGTCAACTATCAGCGCGACTATCTGGACCCGCAGGGGCGCGTCTTCCGCATCAATCTGCGCAAGATCCTCTTCTAGAGGATCAGGGCCAGACGGTCGCCAGCGCGATCATCACGACGGCGGCGGCGAGCGCCAGGGGAAAGAAAAGACGGTCGGACATCGATCTGACCGTTACCCCGACCTGCGCGGCGCCACAAGCGATGGCGAGGCCCGCGAGCCTTGACCGACTTCGGAGGGCGTCCTACCCCGAAAGGCCGTATTTCGAAGGACCGACCGAATGCCGCGCCTGATCCTGCTCCGCCACGGCCAGAGCCAGTGGAACCTCGAGAACCGCTTCACCGGCTGGGTCGATGTCGATCTGACGGCGGAGGGGGAGGCCCAGGCGCGTCGCGGCGGCGAACTGATCGCCGAGGCCGGGTTCAAGCCGGCGTTGATGTTCACCTCGGTCCTGACGCGCGCCCAGCGCACGGGCGCCCTGGCGTTGCAGGCGGCGGGCCTGACCGACGTGCCGGTGATCGAGGACTGGCGGCTGAACGAGCGGCACTATGGCGGTCTGACGGGGCTGAACAAGGCCGAGACGGCCCAGAAGCACGGCGAGGACCAGGTCAAGATCTGGCGCCGCAGCTACGACGTGCCGCCGCCTCCGCTGGCGCCCGGCGGCGAGTTCGATTTCAACGCCGATCCCCGCTACGCCGGCAAGGCCATTCCCGACACCGAAAGCCTGAAGACCACGCTGGACCGGGTGAAGCCCTATTGGGACGCCGAGATCGCGCCGCGTCTGAGGGCGGGCGAGGACGTGCTGATCGCCGCCCACGGCAACTCCCTGCGCGCCATCGTCAAACTGCTGTTCGGCGTGCCTGACGATCAGATCGTCGGCGTCGAAATCCCCACGGGCAATCCGCTGGAGATCGATCTGGACGCGGATCTGAAGCCCACCGCCGCCCGCTACCTCGACGCCGCTCGCGCCGAGACATTGCCGACCGCATCATGAGCTGGAGCGAAGCCGACCAGGCCTTCATGGCCCAGGCGATCGCCCTGGCGACCGGCCGCATGGGCGAGACCTGGCCCAATCCGGCGGTCGGCTGCGTCATCGTCAAGGACGGCCGGGTCATCGCCCAGGCCGCCACCGCGCCGGGCGGTCGTCCCCATGCCGAGGAGCAGGCCGTGCCCGCCGCCGGCGCGGATGTCGTCGGTTCGACCGTCTATGTCACGCTGGAACCCTGCGGCGCGCGGTCGTCGGGTCGCAAGTCCTGCGCCCACTTCCTGACCGAGGCGGGCGTGGCGCGGGTCGTGATCGCCTGTATGGATCCGTCGCCGTTTGCGGCCGGACGCGGCACCGAGCGCCTGCGCGCGCAAGGGTTGACCGTTGAAACCGGCCTGATGTGCGAAGAGGGCGCGGCCCTGTGCGAAGGCTTCCTGCACCGGCTGGAAACCGGCCGCCCGATGGTGCGCATCAGCGAGGATGGCTCGGGCTTCGACGGCCGTTTCGTCGCCTCGCCCAAGGCCGATCTTGTCACCGAGCTGAAGCGGCTGGGCGAAGCGGGCTACACGCGCCTGTGGACCGGGCCGGGCGAGCTGGCCGAGGCCCTTCAGGCCCAGGGGCTGCTGACCGTCTGAGGCGGCTTCGCCGTTCAAAGGTTTCTTAAGTCAGGGCGCGTAATGTGCCCTGATGGCCCTCGCCGCTGAACCCCTCGTGAGAAAGCGCCTGACGCAGGCGGAGCTGGACGTCATCTGCGCCCGGCACGATCGGCTGTTCCAGGCCCGACCCGGCGGCGCGCGCGCCGTCTTCGCCTGGATGGACCTGTCGGGCCTCAGCCTGAAGGGCCGCAATCTGGCCGACGCCGACTTCGCCGCCGCCTGTCTGGAAGGCTGCGACCTGACCGGGGCCAAGCTGGACAACGCCAACTTCTTCGGCGCGGACATGCAGGATGCGATCCTGGCCGAGGCCAGTCTGCGCCGCTCTGATCTGCGCGGCGCCTGCCTGCGCGGGGCGGACTTGTCGGGCGCCGATCTGTTCGAGGCCGACCTGCGTGAGGGCACCATCGCCGCCGCCGACGCCCGATTGGGTTTCAAGGTCATCGAACCGCGCCACCGCGACGAGACCGAGGCCAGCGGGGCCTGCCTGGCCGGCGCGAATCTTCAACGCTCCAAGATGGCCGGCGTCATCGCCGTGAAGGCCGACTTCTCCGGCGCGGTGATGAAGGACTGCAAGCTGGTGCGGGCCAATCTGAAACAGGCGGATTTCCGCGGCGCCGACCTGGCCGGCGCCGATCTGTCAGGGGCGGACCTGTCGGGCGCCGATTTGCGCGACGCCATCCTTGTGGGCTGCAAGACGACCATGTGGCGCGCCGACGGCGCCGACATGCAGGGCGCCCTGACCGACAACAAGTCGTCCTGCGAGTCCGTGGAAAAAATGCCCGCCGCCGAGATGCTGCGCGAACATGCGCGCTGGTGCGAGACCGGCGGTGCGGAAGGACAGCCGTCGGTCTTCAACGGCGTCGACCTGCGTCCGCTGAAATCGATCACGGGCCTGAATCTGACCGCCCTGTCGGCCAAGGGCGCGGTCTTCTACGGCCTGGATATGGAGGGGGTGCAGTTGCAGGGCGCCCAGCTCGACAACGCCGACCTGCGCTCCGCCAAGCTGCGTCGCGCCGACCTGCGCGGGGCGCGTCTTCGCGGTGCGCGACTGAACGGAGCCGACATGCGCGAGGCGCAACTTGGCCCGCTTCTGATCGCCGCCGACCGGCTGATGCCCGCCGATCTGACGGGCGCCGTGCTTCGCGGCGCGGACCTGTCGGGCGCCGACCTGAAGCGCGCCGTCCTGGCCGGCGCCGATCTGGGCCGTGCAACGCTGCACGGCGCCCAGACCCGTCAGGCCGACCTGACCGACGCCAATCTGGCGGGCGTGCGCGGCCTGACCATCGATCAGGCCGCCTGAGGCCTTACGCCAGCGCCTTCAGCTGATCGACCAGATCGGTCTTTTCCCAGCTGAAACCGCCGTCCGCATCCGGCTCGCGGCCGAAATGGCCATAGGCGGTCGTGCGGGCGTAGATGGGCTTGTTCAGGCCCAGGTGCTGGCGGATCGCACGCGGCGTAGCTCCGCCGATCAGGTCCAGAATCTTGTCTTCCAGAACGGCTTCGGAAATCTTGCCGGTGCCGTGCAAATCCACGTGGATCGACTGCGGCTTGGCCACGCCGATGGCGTAGGAAATCTGGATGGTGCAGCGGTCGGCCAAACCGGCGGCGACCACGTTCTTGGCCAGGTAACGGCAGGCATAGGCGGCCGAACGGTCCACCTTGGTCGGATCCTTGCCCGAGAAGGCGCCGCCGCCGTGGGGCGCCGCGCCGCCGTAGGTGTCGACGATGATCTTGCGGCCGGTCAGGCCGGCGTCGCCGTCCGGTCCGCCGATCTCGAAGATGCCGGTCGGGTTGATGTGCCAGACGGTGTTCTCGTCGGTGAAGCCTTCCGGCAGCACGTCTAGGATGATCGGTTTGACGAAGGCTTCGACCTCGGCCGCCTTGCCCGCAGCATGCTGGGTCGAAAGCACGATCGAGGCGGCGCGCTTGGGTTTGCCGTCCTCGTACTCGATTGTCACCTGACTCTTGGCGTCCGGCTCCAGCAGTGAGCCGCCGGCATGCCGAACCTCGGCCAGGCGCTTCAGGATGTTGTGGCTGTACTGCAGGGTCGCCGGCATCAGCTCCGGCGTCTCGTTCGACGCATAGCCGAACATGATGCCCTGATCGCCCGCGCCCTCGTCCTTCTCATTGGTCGAGTCGACCCCGACGGCGATATCGGCCGATTGGGCGTGCAGGAAGCAGGAGTAGTCCGCCGTCTCCCAGTGGAAGCCGTCCTGCTCATAGCCGATGTCCTTGACCGCGGCGCGGACCAGCGGCTCCAGGCCGTCGATGATGCTTTGGGTGAAGGCCTCGTTCTCTTCCTTGGTGTTGCCCGGCTGGGTGGCGCGAACCTCGCCGGCCAGCACGATGCGCTGGGTGGTCACCAGGGTTTCGCACGCCACGCGCGCCTCGGGATCCTTGGCCAGGAAGGCGTCCACGACCGTGTCGGAGATGCGGTCCGCGACCTTGTCGGGGTGGCCTTCGGAAACGCTTTCCGAGGTGAAGAGGAAGGAAGAACGAGCGGCCAAGAGAGGCTCCTGTCAGTGTCAGACCGACAGGCATATAAAGATATGCTTATATGTTCAAGTGATCTGACGCGGCGCGCAGCCTGAAGAAACTGCTTCGCGACGTAAGCATATCGGCTGACTCCCCCTCATTTTAGGCTAAACAGGCTCCAAGGGGGTCCCCATGCCTGACGGCCTGACGACGAGAGAAAGCGAATGCGTCCGCCTGGCCGGCCAAGGTCTGGAGGACAAGGAAATCGCTGCGCGCCTGCGCATCTCGCCGCGCACGGTCGGCAATCATCTGCACCGCGCCTACGCCAAGCTGGGCGTTTCGGACCGCAAGTTGGCGGCCCGACGACTGAGTATTGGCTACTCAGAGGCGTCAATACTCATTCCCGACACCGGCACCCATACGCTCAATGATCCCACGTCGGCCGAACAGTCGGGCGATGCGGTTTCCGACCCAACGACATCCTGGCTTCTGTCTGCGCCTCCTCGGGGCGCTCTGGCGAGAGTGGGGATCATTGTCGCCGGGGCCGCCATCGCCCTTCTGTTCGCCATCGGGATCGTGACGGCGGGCATGGTGGTTCCATCCCTTTTCGACCGGCTTGCTCCCGCTGAAATGCGCTGACCAAACGGCTTGAAGGAAGGTGAGCTAATGAAGAACATGCACGTCGGCGTCCGCGTGGCGCGGCAGGTCAGAACCGCAGAACACGCCGTCGATCAGGCGATGATCGAGATCAGCCGCTTGGTTCAGACCGCGTTGGAAGGTCGGGTCGAGGCGCGTCTGGCGGCCGAGGTTGGACAGGAAGCGCTGGCCAATATGGTGCGCGGCCTAAGCCAACTGGCCGAGGTTCGGAGCGCCGTCATCGCCAGTCACTGCGAACTGGCCCAGGTCGCGGACGACCATCAGGTCGGTTGGCATATGGATGGCGCGCAAGAAGACAAGACGGTCAAACCCACTGGGTTCGCACCGGTTCTCGCCGTCGCCGCCTGATCGCGGCCATCGGAATGGGGTCGCCGCTGTCCTTGTTTCTGATGTGCCTGACCTACGGCGTCATGGCCCTTCTGCTTTGGAAGGGTCGTATGCCGGAGCGGATCGCCTTGGTCGCTCTGGTCGTCCTCAACTGGGGCACGCCATTGGTCGATCACCTGTTCATCGGGCATTTCCGGTGGGGGGTGGCGATCCTATCGGTGTCCATGTTCTGTCTGCTGGTCGGTCTGGCGCTCCGTTACGACCGATGGTGGCTGCTTCTCGCGGCCGGCGCCCAACTCATCGCGGTCTCGACCCATCTGGCCGGCATCGCCGGCTCCGACGCCCTGCTGTGGTCGATCGTATCGACCCGAATGGTCGTCTGGTTCGAGCTCCTGCTCCTCGCCCTCTTCGGCGTCTGGGAGGCCCAGTGCGCCCCCTACGCCCGTCCCAAATCAGCGCCCGGATCGATCCGGGCGCTGCAGAAAGTCTGAATGTCATGAACACCCAAACCACAACCGCCTTCATGCCGCTTTTCCGCTCGTGGCTGGAAACGGCCAATCTGGCGAAACAGGTCGGATCGTCATCGCTGTCCGCCAGCGGCGAGAACCTGCTCGTCGAACTGGATCTGACGCCGATGGAAGCGGCGGAAACCACGCTTCTCGATCACGCCCCGACCTCGGCCGTCGAAGCGGTCTGCATGATCGAGATCATCCGCCAGAGCCTGTCCGACGCCGGCCGTTCGGACGGACGCGATGCGCGCGCACTGGACGCCATCCAGTCATGGTTGGCAGGCGCGGCTCTCGACGGCGCCGACCATCGCGATGAGGTCGAGCAGTTGCTGAAAAGCGCCAGCAACCGGGCCTGATCAGCCGCGCAGGCCCTTGGCCACGGTCAGAAGGGCGTCGCGTTGAGCGGCGTCTTTGATGCCGCGGAAAGCCGCCAGCAGTTCAGCGACGCCGGGGGCGGCCAGGGCCAGCTCGTCGCCCTCGGCCGTTTCCAGTTCGCCCAACAGGGCTGCGCCGGTCGATTTCAGCACTGAGGCGATCTGCAGCAGGCGGGCGGCCGAGACGCGGTTCACGCCCCGCTCGTACTTCTGGATCTGCTGGAAGGTCACGCCCGCGCCGGCGGCCAGCTGCGCCTGGGTGATGCGCAGTTCTTCACGACGGGTGCGAATGCGTCCGCCGATGGCGATGTCTACGGGATCAACTGCGTCGTTCATGTCGGCCTGCGGGCATAGATAATGCGGCGCCATGGCCCCAAAACACCGATCCCGTCAAGCCAAAGCTGCTCAGCTAGGGATTGCTACGTGCGCCATAGCTGACGATTCAACCTTGAGGATATATTTCGGCGATCCAGACGCCGCCTCCAGCGCGAATCGCGCTCGGAGAAGTGGTGCCGCTTAGGTGACTCGAACACCTGACCCCATCATTACGAATGATGTGCTCTACCGGCTGAGCTAAAGCGGCCCGGTTGCGACGGACGAAGCTGTCCGCGCGAGACGGGGTGTTTATACGGCCGGATCGCGCTTGCCAAGCGCTGCGTTCAAGATCGTGAGCAATGAGGTCTCGTCGGGCGATTTTGCCACAACGGGCGTCAGGCCCAGCCCGATGAGCGGGGCCGCGGCGGCGGGAGAGATGCAGGCGAGGACCGCGTGCGCCAGGGCGTCGTGACCATGTTTGGCGAGGGCGTGTCCGGCGCGGGGGGAGTGGATCAGACAGGCGTCGAAAAGCGCGGGCGCTGCGGCTGACGTTTCGATGGCGCGATACACCGTCAGCGACTGGATCGACACGTTGCGGGCGCCGGCGGCGGCGAGGGCGGCGGTGAAATCGCCGGCGGGCGTTTCCGCTTGAGGGACCAGGACATCGGCGTTGGCGATGGCACCGGCGATCAGGCGGGCGAGGGCGTGCAGGTCGCCGGAAGCGGAGCGAACATCGGCGAAGCCCGCATCGTGGGCGGCCTGGGCGGTCGCATCGCCAACGGCGAAGACCGGCAGGTCGCGGCCGGGCGTTAGGGCGGCGAAGACTGAGACGCCGTTGACGCTGGTGAAGGCCAGGGCGGCGAACGGCGCCAGATCGAGAACCGGCGGGGTCAGGTGTTTGATCGCCAGCAAGGGCGCGACGATTGGCTCGAACCCCATGTCGCGCAGGCGGGCGGCGGTGCGTGCGGCGCCCGGTTCGGCGCGGGTGATCCAGACTCGTTTCGGCGTGACGTTCATCCGTCCAGGGTCGCGGGATCGACTTCCTGATCGCCGGCCGAGGCATGCACCTCTGCCCCCAGGTGTTGGCCCAGAGCGCGCGCGTCGGCTTCGGTCGATTGGAAAAGGTCGCCGACGCGGCGCCAGCGGGCGGACCCATCCGGGCTGAGCATTTCGGTGGTCAGATGCAGGGTGTCGTATTCGATGCGGGCATAGGCGCCGACGGCGGTGCGGCACGATCCTTCCAGCGCCGTCATGGCGCCGCGCTCGGCGGCGATGCACAGGGCTGTCTCGGGGTGGTTCAGGGCGGCGACCCATTGGGCGTTCAGGGGCGCGTCGATGTCGGCGGCGCGGGTCTGGATCGCGAGGGCGCCCTGGCCCGGCGCGGGCAGGAAGGCGTCCAATGACAGCTTCTCGCGGATATGGTCGGTGACGCCCAGGCGCGTCATGCCCGAGACGGCCAGAAGGATGGCGTCGAAGTCGCCGTCGGCCGCGCGGCGCAGCCTGGTGTCGATGTTTCCGCGCAGCATCTCGACCTTCAGGTCCGGCCGCAGGGCCAGCGCCTGGGCTTGGCGACGCAGGCTGGCGGTGCCCAGGCGCGCGCCGAAGGGCAGGGTATCGAAACTGTCGAAGTTGCGGCTGATGAAGGCGTCGCGGGCGTCCTCGCGTTCGGGGATGGCGGCGATGCACAGGCCCTCGGGTTGTTCGGCGGGCACGTCCTTCATCGAATGGATGGCGATGTCGATCCGGCCGACCAGCAGGGCCTCCTCGATCTCCTTGGTGAACAGCGCCTTGCCGCCGACTTCCAGCAGGCGGCGATCCTGGATGCGGTCGCCGGTGGTGACGATCTCGACCAAAGGAATGGCGGTCTCGATCTCAGCCTCGGGCACGTTCAGGGCGCGGCCGATGGCGCGCTGCATCATGCCGGATTGGGCGAGCGCCAGCTTGGAGCGCCGGGTGCCGATGCGGAGAGGAAAGGTCATGAGCGTTGCGCACCGGTCGCCGGGTCGCTACCTCGACCCGATGGAGATGTCCGCCGACTATAGCAGCGGCGCCAAGTCAGCAACTGGACGGGATGTCCGGCCGCTGACGGTGCTGGGCCTGGAGACCAGTTGCGACGAGACCGCCGCCTCGGTCGTGCGCCTGACGGGTGGTCGGGCGGAGGTGCTGTCCTCGGTCGTTCATAGCCAGATCGACGACCATGCGGCCTATGGCGGCGTGGTGCCCGAAATCGCGGCGCGCAGCCACGTCGAGATGATCGCCGAGGTCACGCGGCGCGCTATGGCCGAGGCTGACATGGGCTATGACGGGCTGGACGGGATCGCGGCGACGGCCGGGCCCGGCCTGGTCGGCGGGGTCATGGTGGGCCTCAGTTTCGGCAAGGCGGCTGCGCTGGCGCGCGGCCTGCCGCTGGTGGCGGTCAACCATCTTGAGGGGCATGCGGTGTCGGCCCGGCTGGGGGCGGAGGTCGCCTATCCCTTCCTGTTGCTGCTGGTGTCGGGCGGCCATTGCCAGCTTCTGGAGGTGCGCGGTGTCGGCGACATGAGCCGGATCGGCGCCACCATCGACGACGCGGCCGGCGAGGCCTTCGACAAGATCGCCAAGGCCCTGGGCCTGGGTTATCCGGGCGGGCCGGCGCTGGAGCGGCTGGCTATGCAGGGCGACGGGTCCAGGATCGATCTGCCGCGCGCTCTTCTGGGCCGCAAGGATTGCGACTTCTCGTTCTCGGGGCTGAAGACGGCGGCCTTCCGCATCGCCCAGACCTGCGAGACCGAACAGGACAAGGCGAACCTGGCCGACGCGGTGCAGAACGCCATCGCCCGTCAGCTTTCGGATCGGTCAGAACGGGCGCTGGCGGCTTATGCCGAGACGCATGAGCACCGTCTTTTCGTTGTCGCGGGGGGCGTTGCGGCCAACAAGACCATCCGCGCGACCTTGCAGGCGACGGCGGCGAAACACGGCTTCGACTTCCTGGCGCCGCCCATGGCCTATTGCACCGACAATGCGGCGATGATCGCCCTGGCGGGAGCGGAACGGCTGGCGCTGGGCCTGACCAGCGACATCGACGTGGTCGCCCGGCCGCGATGGCCGCTGGACGAAGCGCGCGCGCTGTCCGATCCTTCGCACAAGCCGGGTCGCAAGGGCGCCAAAGCATGACGAACGAAACCGCCTCGGGAGGGCGTATGGAATTCCGTACGGCAGGGGTCATCGGCGCGGGCGCCTGGGGCACGGCTCTGGCGCAGGTCTGCGTTCGGGCTGGCCTGGACACGACCTTGCAGGCGCGCGAGCAGCAGTTGGTCGAGACGATGCGCGCGACGCGGGCCAACGACCTGTATCTGCCCGGCGTGCCGCTGGCCGACGAACTGAAATTCACCGCCGACCTGGCTGATCTGGGCGACTGCGATGTGATCCTGGCCGTGCCGCCGGCCCAGCACATGCGCGCCACGCTGACGGCGTTTGCGCCCCACTATCGCGCCGGCGTGCCGGTGGTGCTTTGCTCCAAAGGCGTCGAGCGCGGCACGATGAAGCTGATGACCGAGGTGCTGGCCGAGACCCTGCCGGACGCCCCCGCCGCCGTCCTCTCCGGTCCCAGTTTCGCGGGCGAGGTGTCGCGGGGCCTGCCGACCGCGGTGACCCTGGCCTGTGCGGATCAGGCGCTGGGCGAGGCCCTGTTGAATACTCTGTCGGCGCCGGGCTTCCGGCCCTATCTGGCGACCGATCTGGTAGGCGCCGAGGCGGGCGGGGCGCTGAAGAACGTGCTGGCCATCGCCTGCGGCATCTCCGAGGGGCGTCAACTGGGCCGCAGCGCCCACGCCGCCCTGATCACGCGCGGCTTTGCGGAAATGACCCGCCTCGCCGTCGCCATGGGCGGCCAGGCGGAGACGGTGGCGGGCCTGTGCGGCCTGGGCGACCTGGTTCTGACCTGTTCCAGCCCCCAGTCGCGCAATATGAGCCTGGGTCTGGCCCTGGGGCAGGGGCAGACAGTCGAGCAGGCCCTGGCCGGCAAACGCTCGGTGGCGGAAGGCTATGAGAGCGCGCCGGCGGTTCGCGAACTGGCCGCGCGTCTGGGCGTGGAAGTCCCGATCTCGGAAGGCGTCGCCGCCCTGTTGGCCGGCGAGATCGATGTCGATGGTCTGATCGACGGCCTGCTGTCGCGCCCGCTGAAGGCCGAACGTGTCTGAAGCGGCCGAGGCGCCGGCCGAGCGCAAACGGATCTGGAAGACGCCGCCTGGCGTGGCGCTGTGCGCCGAGAGCGACATCGCCGATCCCGGCTCGCGCGGCTTCGTGCTGCAGATCGGCGAGGCCTTCTTTCACGGTTTCGTGGTCAAGAAGGACGGTCAGGTCGCGGGCTGGGTCGATCGCTGCCCGCACGCCGGCTTTCCGATCGCCATGGAGATCGACCGTTATCTGACGCCGGACGGCGCGCTGATCCTGTGCGGCTGGCACGGGGCGGTGTTCGAGCCGCTGACCGGCGAATGCAAGGGCGGCCCCTGCGCGGGTGGGCGACTGACGCCCTGGCCGGTGGCGGCCTCGGGCGGGATCGTCAGAACGGCCTGAGGCGGCTCAGCGCGCCAATCTGCCCTTGGCCTTGCCGGCGCTGAACACGACGTCGGGATCCGGTTTCTTGATGTCGATGTTGGTGTGGCTCAGCACCGACAGGATGTAGCGGCCGATGTTCAGCCGCGCCGTCTTCTTGTCGTCGGTCGCGACGACGGTCCAGGGCGCATAGTCGCGGTCGGTCTCGTCCAGCATCCGGTCGCGAGCGTCGGAATAGGCGTCGAACCGCGCCTCGGCCTCGGCGTCCAGCGACGACAGCTTGAACTTCTTCAACGGATCCTCGCGGCGTTCCTTCAGCCGCTTGGCCTGCTCCTTGCGCGAGATATCCAGCCAGATCTTGATCAGGATGATCCCGTCGTCGGTCAACATCCGCTCGAAGCGCGGGGCGTCGGTCATGAACTGGGCGTACTGCTCGGGCGTGCAATAGCCCATGACCGGCTCGACCCCGGCGCGGTTGTACCAGGACCGGTTGAAGATCACCGTCTCGCCCGCCGCCGGCAAATGGGGGGCATAGCGCTGGAAATACCACTGGCTCGTCTCGCGGTCGCTGGGCTTGGGCAGGGCGATGACGCGGGTCTGGCGCGGCGACATATGTTCGGTCAGACGCTTGATCGCGCCGTCCTTGCCGGCGGTGTCGCGCCCCTCCAGCACGATGACCACGCGCGAGCCATGCTCGATGCTCCAGGCCTGGGTCTGGACGATGGCCAGCTGGATCTGCTCCAGCTCGGCGTCATAGGCGTCGGATTTCTTTCCCATGGGAAGAGAGTGGGCCGAGGGCCGGCAGAGAGCAAGGGCGAGGGAGCCGACTGCGAAGCTGGGCGTTAAGGCGCCGGGCCCGTCCGGCCTGCGAGGGGCCGAATGAAGCGCGATCTGGCGGACATGTGGAATCTGGTGTGGGAGCTGGCGCTGCTGGTCTGCGCCGGCTTTGCCTTGTTGAACGCCTTTGCCCCGCCCCAGGACCTGCCGTGGAAGCCGCTGGATCTGGATCGTCCGCTAGGCCGCGCGACCACCGCAAAGGTCGCCGCCTTCGACGTGCCGACCGCCGCCACCCGCGAGGCTGTCGAAGGCGCGACCGAGGCCTGTATGCAGGCGCTGCGCAATGCGGGGGTTCAGGTCGAACGCGCGCCCGACCGCGACGACGGCGGCTTCTGCGTGGTGCGCGGGGCGGTGCGGATCACGGGCGGCGAGGTGACGCCGCTGGCGCCCGCCGACGTCGTCATGCAGTGCCCGCTGGCGGTCCGCTACGTCATCTGGGATCGGCAGGTGCTGCGCCCGGCCTCGCGCGACATTCTGGGCTCGGCGCCCGCACGGGTGGACAACTACGGAACCTATTCGTGCCGCCGCATCTACGGTTCGCAGGACGTGGCCGAACGGCCCAGCGAACACGCCAAGGCCAATGCGCTGGATGTCGCAGCGGTGACCTTGAAGGACGGCCGGACCGTCAGCGTGCTGAACGATTGGCGCGGCGACGGGCCGGCGGGCGAGCCGGGCGGACGCTTCCTGCACGCCTTGCGCGACGGGGCCTGCGAGCTGTTTTCGACGGTGTTGACGCCCGACTACAACGCCGCCCACGCCAACCATCTGCACATCGACGGGGCGGCGGGGGGTCTGTGTCGTTAAGCCTGAATGCGTCCGGTGCGACTCGCTTTGCTGTTGACCGTCTGGAAAAGCCGGGTGACAACATCGCTGCAGTCCGGATTTCGCGTGGGGTCCAAACCCGCGTTTCGCTCCTTCGCCTGAACGAGCTGTCCAGATGGACTGTCGGGTCACCTCGAGGGGGATCCGCCTGGAAAAGCGCGTTTACGGAGACGCAGACATGGCGACCGGCACGGTCAAGTGGTTCAACCCCACCAAGGGCTACGGCTTCATCCAGCCCGATAGCGGCGGCTCCGACGTGTTCGTTCACGTCACCGCCGTTCAGAAGGCCGGACTTCAGGGCCTCGATGAGAACGCCAAGGTCGAATACGAGCTGGAAAATCAGCGCGGCAAGACTTCGGCGATCGACCTCAAGGTTCTTTGAGTCGATCCAGCCTTCAAGGCTTAGAGGCGGGCGCGGGAGTTTCTCCCGCGCCCGTTTTCTTTGTGGGCTATCGCGCTTCGCGCTACTTGAGCCCGTTTGATGCGTCCTGCGGCTTGGTCTCGGCGGCTTGGACGGTCTTGGCGCGTTGCGACCGTTGCGCCAGGACGATGGCGCCCAGCACCAAGGCGCCGCCCAGGGCTTGAACCGGCGTCAGGGTCTCGCCGAAGATCCACCAGCCCAGCAGGCCCGCGACCACCGGCTGGATCAGGATGGTCACGGCCGTGACCGAGGCCGGCAGTTTGCCCAGCGCCCAGGCCACGCCGCCTTGTCCGAAGACATGCATCACGCCCATGGCCACGCAGGCGGCCCAGCCGGCCGGTCCGGCTGGTATAACGTCCTCGCCCAGCGCCAGGGCGACGATCAGCAGCAGGGGCGCGCCCAGCAGGGTCGCCCAGAAGGTCACCCGCATCGCGCCGGCCGTGCGCCGCGCCGCCTGCACCGCCAGAAAATAGCCCGAGTACCAGACCGCCACCGACAGCGAAAACAGGTCGCCCAGCATCGGATTGGTGCCCTGTCCACCGTCCTCGCCCGCCGCCATGGCGAAGGCGCCGCCCATGGCCAGGGCCAGCGCCAGGATGAACAGCCGGTGCGGCCGCTCCTTCAGCACGAACCAGCCGAACAGGGTCACGACGACCGGCGTCAGGTTGCACAGCACCGTCGCGTTTGCGACCGAGGTCATGACGATGCCGTAGTGCCAGAAGCTGAGGTCCAGGGCGAAGAACAGGCCTGCCAGCAGCGCCCATTTCGACGGCGCGCCGACGCCGCCCGGTTCGCGCGCCGCCAGGATCGTCAGCAGGGGCAGGGCGAACAGGAACCGCCAGAACCCCGCCGCCGCCGGCCCCGTCTCGGTCAACCGCACCAGAATGGGCGCCAGGCCGAGCACGCTGGCGGCGATCAGCAGAACGATCAGCGCAAAGGCGCGTGAGGAGGGGCGAATGGCCAGGGCGGACATGGCCCGGCTCTTACGACGCCCTGCGACCTGACGCCACAGGCGCCGTCAGGCCAAGCCTCAAACGAGCGGGTCGATCCGCGCCCGCAGCACGACGCTGAGGCCGGGCGCGCGGTCGCGATAGTCGATCGTCCCGTCCAGCTGACCGACCAGGCTCTTGATCATCATCGAGCCGAAACCCTTGCCGGCCAGATGCCCGCCGGCGCCCTCGTCCTCGACCGTCATGCGGAAGAAGGCGCCGTCTTCTTCGAACCGAATGCAGAGCGGGCCGGGCTTGCCGCCATAGGCGTATTTCTGGGCGTTGATGATCAGTTCGGTCAGGATCAGGCCGATGGTGATGGCGCGACCCGGCTCGATGCAGACGGGATCCAGGTCCGTCTCCAGGGCCGCAACCCAGTCCGGACCCATGCTGGAGCCCAGATCGCCGATCAACTCGCCGATGTAGCGGCTCATGTCGATGGTCGTGACCTGATCGCTCAGATACAGCCGACTGTGGACGGCGGACACCGCGCGCACCCGTCGCCGCGCCTCGTTCAGAGCGGTCGCGGCCGAGCCGCCCGCCTGTTCTCGCGCCTGAAGGCCCAGGAAGCTGGACACCAGCGTCAGACTGTTCTGAACCCGGTGGTTCACCTCGCGGATCAGATACTGCTGCTGCTCCAGCCGCAGATCGCGCTCGGACAGGCGATCCTGCAGCGATCGATTCAGCCGGCGGATCTGATGGACGGCGGCATAATCGGCCAGCGCGTCCCTCAGTCGGGCGGCGGACTCGACGGCGGCCGGACCCCAGCGGTGCGCGCGGCCCGAGACGGTGTCCGACCAGCTTTCGAACGAGGCGCGCGGCGTCAGAATGGCGTTGGGACCGGTCTTCTCCGCCGTTGCGGGATTGCCGGCCCAGCGCACCGTCTCCAGCACCTCCGAGCGGAACCACAGCAGCGAAACCTGCTGATCCAGAGGCAGGGTCACGGCCAGCAGCCCGCTGGCGTGCGTCTTCCACGCCTCGGCGGCCGGCAGGATCGAGGACAGGTGATGCGACGAGACGGGGCGCAGGCCCGGCCGTTCCGCGACCCAGGCGGCGATGGCGCGCACGCCGTCTTCGGGCGGCGTATGGCCGAAGGTCTGGATATCGCCCTCGCTGACGATGGCCAGACCGTCCGCGCTGGTCAGTTGCATCAGGGCATCGGCTTTTTCGCCCAGCGCCTCTCGCATCGGCCGGTCCGGCGACAGCCGCGACAGCAGTTCGTCCTCCATCCGCCGCAGGCGCGTGCGCTCGCGATAGAGGTCGGCGTCGCTTCGGGACTTCAGCTGTCGCGCCAGATTGCGGGCCAAGGCCGTGCAGCCCACGCGCAGCTCATAGGGCAGCAGTTTGGGCGAGGCGTTGTGGCAGGCCACCAGCCCCCACAGAGCGTCATCGACGATGATCGACACGGAAGCCGAGGCCCGAACGTCCATGTTGCGCAGATATTGCAGATGGATCGGCGACACCGAGCGCAGGCCGCTGTCGCTCATGTCCAGCGGCGCCTCGCCGGGCGCGATGGGGCGCAGCGGCTGGGGCGTATAACGGCTGTCGGGAATGACCCGCACCGGGTTGCGCAGATAAAGGGCGCGCGCCTGCTGGGGGATGTCAGTGGCGGGGAAATGGTGGTTCAGGAAAGAGCCGGACCCATCGGCGCGGCTTTCGGCCACGACCTGACCCGCCTCGTCGTCCTGGAAGCGATAGATCATCACCCGGTCGAAACCGGTCAGGCGGCGGAAGGCGTCCGCCGCCCGCTCGCACACCGTCTGGATCGTCACCGCCCGTTCCAGCGCGGCGCCGGCGGCGTCCAGACTGGCGATCAGATCGACGCCGAGCCGAGCCTGCTGCGAGCTCTGCTCGACCTCGATGATCATCAGATCGTTGATCGCGCCGGCGGTCGTGCCGGGCGCGCGGTGCACGACGACATCGTATTCCAGGCGGTTGGTCGCGCGCCAGCGACAGGCGAAGCCGGCCTCGTGATGCGCGGCCATGGCGCGCACGGCCCGGTCGGCGACATCGCCGAGTACGTCGGCGACGGTGCGGTCGATCCAGACCTTGCGGCCGGTCAGCTCCTCGATGGCGCCCGCCCCCTGGCGGATCGTCAGGGATTGCAGATCCAGCACCAGCATGAAGCCGTGCGGCTGGATCGATTGAGGAATATGGATCGGCTCGCGATCGCATTCGTTCAGCGCGGCGTCGGCCAGGTCGAGCGTCTCGGTCATGCCGCGGCCTCCTGCGGCTGGGGTTGCAAGGTGCGGTGGGCGAAGGCGAAGCCATCGACGCCGCCCTTCACCACCTGATCGATCGTGGCGTGGCCGCTGACGCAGGCCCGGTCCAGCAGATCCATGAAGGCGCGCCAGCGCGCGCCGGTTTCTTCGCCGTAGGGATCCAGAAAACCGAGGCCGTCCAGATCGCGACCCTGGGCGGCCAGCCGACGTCGAATGATCCGACCGCCCAGCATCGACCCTTCGGCCACATAGACCCAGCCCAGGGCTTCGCCGGCCGAGGCGGGCGCAGCCGGACGGGCCGGCGGGGGAACGCGCTGGCCCAGTATCGTCAGGTCGTGGGCGATCCCATGCGCGCGTGATCGCGGTTCGAAATCGGCGTCCAATTCAGCGTTCAACGCCGCTGCCAGCGGATGGCTGAGCGGCTCCAGTCCGGCATGGAAGCGGTAAAACGCCGCCACGGTCGCCCCACGCGTGGCGTGATCCGACAGACGCGGCTCGATCCGGGCCTGGACTTCCAGGGTCTCGTGGGCTGAGGCGGTGGCTTCCCGAAGGGCGAGAAGGGCAGGGGAAGCGATCATGGGGTTCAGATTAACACACTGTCTTGTCTTGTCGATTTGCACAGGCCAGAAGGCGCGAACCAATACGGAACGGCCCGGATCGCGTGGCGTTCACCAGCGACCTTCTCATCTCCCTTTGATCGGCGGATTTTCATGAAACTGCGCGTCCGCGCCGAACTCGTCTATCGTTTCGATCCGCCGACGGACGCCATCTACAAGATCCAGGTCGCGCACTGGCCGGGCCAGGACATCTTGGAAGAGACCCTGACCTTCGACCCGCCGGTCGATTTTCACGAAGATGAGGACGTCGATTTCGGCGCCCGCACCCTGCGCTGCCACGTCGAGGGCGAGGTCAAGCTGACCTATGAGGCGGTGGTCGAGAACGGCGTGTTGAAGGGTCTGCCGCCCAGCGTATCCCAGCATGATTGGGGCGAGTTGCCCGCCGAGGTCCTGCCCTATCTCCAGCCCAGCCGCTATTGCCCGTCGGACCAGTTCGGCCGCTTCGTGACGCGCGAGTTCGGCGACACGGCGGGCGGCGCGCGCGTGCTGGCGATCCTGAACTGGATCGGCGAGAACGTCGATTACGAGCACGGCGTGTCGGACACTGAAACCACGGCGGCGCGCACCTTCATCGACCGGGCCGGCGTGTGCCGCGACTTCACACATCTGGGCATGACGCTATGCCGGGCGTCGGGCATTCCTGCGCGCGCGGTCAGCGCCTTCGCCCACCAACTTAGCCCGCCCGACTTTCACGCCATCTTCGAGGTCTGGCTGGACAACGGCTGGTGGCTGGTCGATCCGACGGGCCTGGCGCCGGTCGAGGGTCTGGTGCGGATCGCCTGCGGGCGCGACGCGGCGGACATCGCCTTCCTGACGACGCAGGAGCGCTGTCAGATGGTGCGCCAGTCGGTGACGGTGGCCGAGGCCTGACCGGCCGCTACTTCGCCTTCTGCGCCGCCTTGTAGGCCTGAAGCTCGTCGATCACGTCCATCTGGCGCAGCACCTTGTTCTGCGGATCGATCAGGACGTGGGCGCCGGCCGGAACCGCGATCTGGCCCCGCCCGCCGGTCATGGCCACGGTTTGAACGCGCCCGTCGATCTCGACCTCCAGCGGCATCGGGAAGACACCGCCGTCGCCCGTCGTCCACTCCAGCTTCAGCGCGCCGCCGTCGCGGGTCTGCGTCAGAACCGGCAGGGCGGCGTTGTAGAGGTAGCCGCGGAAGAACCAGCCATAGTCCTGGCCCGTGACGTCGTTGATGATCGCCAGGAAGTCGTCGGTCGATCGATACAGCGGCGCGAAATTGCCCGGTCGGGGATCGGGTCGGCCATAGACCAGACGGGTGATCGCCTCGTGAAAAGCGGCGTCGCCGATCAGCATCCGCAGCGAATGGCTGATCAACGAGCCCTTGTTGTAGATGTCGAGACCTGGCCCGACATCGCCCTTGTAGACCTCGTCTTCGGTCTTGGGCGTGCCCGAGACGACGGGATATGTGTTGATCAGCCCCTCGCGCTGGTTGGCCAGTTCGCGGTGCATGTAGCGGTCGCCCAGCAACCAGCGCGCATAGAGCGGCTGCATATAGCTGCCCAATCCTTCGTGCAGCCACATGTCGTCGGCGTTCTGGTTGGTCAGCTGGTTGCCGAACCATTCGTGGGCGAACTCGTGCTGCAACAGCCAGTCATAGCCCCGGCCGTCGATCTTGTAGCCGTTGCCGTAGGCGTTGATGGTCTGATGCTCCATGCCCAGGTGAGGCGTCTCAACAACGCCCATCTTCTCGTCGCCGAAGGGGAAGGGGCCGACGGTGGCTTCGAAGAAGTCCAGCATCTTGGGGAACTGGGCGAACAGGCCCTGGACCTGTTCGGGCGTGTCCGATTTCAGATGCCAGTAGCGCATCGGGATCGTGTTGCCGAACCGGCTGGCGTACTCGCCCGACACCTCTTCATAGGGCCCGACGTTCAGCGCGATGGCATAAGTGTTGGGCGATTTCGCCGACCAGTTCCAGGTGGTCCAGCCGTCGCCGTGATCGACCTTGCCCAGGAAGCGGCCGTTGGACGGCGCAGACAGCTCGGATGGGACGGTGATGTGCAGGTCGACCCGGCCCGGTTCGCCGTGCGGGCTGTCGATGCAGGGCCAGAAGATGTCGCAGCCCTCGCCCTGAACCGCCGTGGCGATCCATGGCTCGCCCGACGGCGCGGTGGACCAGACGAAGCCGCCGTCCCATGGCGCACGGGGCGCCACGCGCGGCTGGCCGGCGTAGGCGACGCGCAAGGCTACCGATCGGCCCGTCGTCAGAGGCTTGGGCAGTTGCACCGTCAGCCGACCCTCAGGGTTGGACCAACGATCGACAGCCACCTCGACCCCGTCGATCTGGACCGAGGAAATGGTCAGCAGCGCATCCAGTTCGACGACCAGAGCGGTCAGGGGCGCCTTGGCGGTGAAGTCCAGCACGGCGACCGCGTCGATGGCCTTGTCGTCAGGCAGGACCTTGATCGACAAATCGGCCTTATCGAACTGCATCGCCTGCTGTTCCGGCGTCAGCGGCTGATCGGTGGTCAGGGTGAAGGCGGTCGACTCGCGCGGCGTCGGCGCCGGCTGTGCGACGGTGGCGCAGGCCGACAGAGTCACGGCGCTGGCTGCGGCCAAAAGCAAAATCTTGATGCGCATGAACCGCTCCCCGTCTGAGGCGACAGGCTAGCGCGAGCGGGCAATGGCGCAAAGAAAAAGGCCGGTGTTTCCACCGGCCTCTTCCAGAACTCTATGTCGCGGTCGCCGATCAGGCGGCGGCTTGTTCGGCCAGCTTGGCGCGAATCTGGCGCTTGATGCGCTGAGCGGCGATCGACAGCTGCTCGTCGCGAGCCTTGACGATGAAGACGTCCAGGCCGCCCTTGTAGTCCAGGGTGCGCAGCGCGGCGTTCGAGATGCGCAGGCTGAACGTCTGGCCCAGGGCTTCCGACGTGACCTTGACCGTCTTCAGCGACGGCAGGAAGCGGCGCTTGGTCTTGATGTTCGAGTGGCTCACGTTGTGGCCGACCATGGGGCCGATACCGGTGAGTTCGCAACGACGCGACATCGTCAGATCCTTAAGGTGCGGCGTCCAGCCCGAGCGTGGGAGAGGACGCATGAAACAGTTGCGCGCGGGAACCAGCCCGCGCGAGAGGGGGCCGTATAAGGGAAGAGGCGGTTCGGCGTCAAGCCGAGTCTGGACCCGTCGTCCCTGCGCCTCGTTCAGCCGTCATTCAAATGCCGCCCTGTATGGCCCATATGATGACGACCTCAAAAGAGACCCAAGCAGAACAGAAGGCTTCCATGTCCCGTCCGTCCTTGATCGATCGCCTGCCCAAGCGCGCGCTCGCCGTCCTGGCCCCGGTGATGGCCGGCGGCTTCATGCTGGCCTCGCCCGCCATCGCTCCGGCCCAGACCGCAGCTCAGTCCGAAGTCCTGCCCGGCTATTGGGAATACACTACCAGCGCGGTGGGCCAGCGCGACACTGAGCAAAAGTGCGTGCGGCCCAGCGAGATCAACCGATTCTTCGGCGGCCTGTCGACCAACAAGTGGCGCTGCACCTATCCGACCCGAGTGGTCGGCAACGGCAATGCCCGCTTCGAGGGAACCTGCCAGGACCGCAAGGGCCGTCGCATCGCTGTTCGCCTGAATGGGACCTACACGGAAACCAGCTTCAGCTTCCGTGGCGGCGCCCAGATCGTGCGCGGCACCCCCTATATCCCCGCCAGCATAACCGCGCGGCGCATCAGCGCCCAGTGCCCGGCCAACGCCGAATACTTCTGACAGCGGCTCTGCGACTCACATCAAAAAAGGCCCCGGATCGCTCCGGGGCCTTTTCTTTTGTCCGAGGTCGAAGCTTAGGCGGCTTCGGCGGTCGGGACCGGCTTCTTGGCGCTGAGCGACTTGGCGAGCAGCTCGACGGCGGCGTCCTTGTCGATCTTGTTGGCGGCGGCGACTTCGCGGGCCATGCGGTCGAGGGCCGATTCATAGAGCTGGCGCTCCGAATAGGACTGTTCCGGCTGGGTGTCGGCGCGGTGCAGGTCGCGAACCACTTCGGCGATTGAGATCAGGTCGCCCGAGTTGATCTTGGCTTCGTATTCCTGGGCGCGACGCGACCACATGGTGCGCTTGATGCGCGCGCGGCCCTTCAGGGTGGTCAGGGCCTTGGTCACGACGTCGTCGGCGGCCAGCGAACGCAGGCCGGCCGTCACGGCCTTCTTGGTCGGGACGCGCAGGGTCATCTTCTCGTGGTCGAAGGTCACGACATAGACCTCCAGCGACATGCCCGCGACTTCCTGGGTCTCGATCGCCGCCACCTTGCCGACGCCGTGCGCCGGATAGACGACCGCGTCGCCAACCTTGAACTCCAGACCAGTCTTGCTCGTCATAATCGTCCTTTCCCGGTCAGGGCCGGGCGAAACGAAGGCGCAGGAAACGCAAACAGGATCTCATCCGCCGGATCGCTCCGTCGGAGGGGATGATGTCAGGCGTCAAAAGCGGAAACGGATCACCAAACCTCTGGCCGATCCCGTCTAGGGCGGGATTCTGTCGCAAACACGGGCGGCGCGAAGATTTCGCGGACCGCCCGATCCAATGAAACAGAACCTATCACAAATCTGCGGAATTTCAAAACGTCCACAGGGTGAACGTGCAAATACGGCAAGGCTTGAGCGCCGCCAGTCCTGAAATCAGGAACCCTTGCCCGGCTTGGGGCTGAAGTATTTCTCGTATTTGCCGGTTTCGCGCTCGTACTGCTCGCGGTCGGCAGGGGGCGTGCCCTTGACGGTGATGTTGGGCCAGACCTTGGCGTATTCGGCGTTGACCTGAAGCCATTTGCCGTCGGGCTCGTCCTCGGTGTCCGGCACGATGGCGTCGACCGGGCATTCCGGTTCGCACACGCCGCAGTCGATGCATTCGTCCGGCGCGATCACCAGGAAGTTCTCGCCCTCGTAGAAGCAGTCCACCGGACACACCTCGACGCAGTCCATGAACTTACATTTCACGCAGGCGTCGGTGACGATGTAGGTCATTGGGCGAAAAACGGGTGTCGGTCTGTGGGCGGGAGGCCTGCGACATGGCGGCCACGCAACCAACTGTCAACAGCGCGGCTTAAGGCGAGAGCCATTCGCAGCGCCTTGACAGAACGGCGCCTAATCGCAACTGTATTGATTGCATATCCGCCCCATCGACAGGAACTCCCTATGCGCACCCCCTTCATGAAATACGCCGTCGCCGGCGCGGCCGCTCTCAGCCTCGTCGCAGGCGGTGCGGTCGTGGCTCAGGCCGCTCTGACCAAGAACCCCGCCGAAGTCACCGCCGGGACCTACGATCTGGATTCCGGCCACGGCAAGATCACCTGGTCGGTCAATCACTTCGGCCTGTCGACCTATACGGGTCAGTTCGTGAACGTGAAGGCGGTGCTGAAGCTGGACCCGGCCAACCCGTCGGCCTCGACCCTGACCGCGACCATCCCGCTGACCGACGTGGCGCCCAACGACGACCGTCTGAAGGCCCACCTGCAGACCGCCGACTTCTTCGACACCGCCCAATATCCGACGGCGACCTTCGTCTCGCGCTCGGTCACAGTCGACGCCGATGACGCCAACGAAGCGACCGTGGTCGGCGATCTGACCCTGAAGGGCGTGACCAAGCCCGTGACCATCGAAGTCGAGTTCAACGGCGCCGGAACCGTCATGGGCGCCTACAAGGCCGGCTTCGACGGCGAAACGACCTTAAAACGCTCGGACTTCGGCATCAACTACGCCCTGCCGGCCGTCTCAGACGAGGTGAAGCTGCACATTGAAGGCGAGTTCGTCATCCAGAAGTAGGGCCTGCCGCGCTGCGCGCGACTTGAGGCGGTTTTTTTGGGCCTACCGCGCTTCGCGCTGCTTGAGGCCTTTTAGACCGTAAGCGAATAAAGGGCGCGGGCCTCTTCGGCGGGCCCGCGCCTTTCGCCCAGCCCCTCGACCTTCAGGCTGGTGACGCGTCCGTTCTGGGCGAAGGTCAGCAGGTCGCCGACGTGAATGCATCGGCTGGGCTTGTCGAGCCGCGTCTCGCGCCCCTGATGCGTCAGCCGCACCGCCCCCCGCTCCACCAGACCGGCCGCCAGGCCGCGCGTCTTCACGAACCGCGCGCGCCACAGCCAGATGTCGATGCGACAGGCGTTCTCGTTCAAGCCTTCGCCTTTCGACGCGGACGACGACGCTTGGGCCGCGCCGGGGGCGCCTCCGTCAGGGCGGCGAGGGCGGCGAAGGGCGAGTCCTTGACGATCTTCGGCGCTGCGCCCGGCTTGTCGGGCAGGCGGGCGCGTTCGATCTTCAAGGCGGCGATGATCTGTTTGGCCTGATCGGCGCGCCAGCCCAGATCCTTCAGGGCCTCGTCGGACAGCCGGCCGTGATTGGCGGCCCGCAGCTCGGCCATCTTCTCCAGCGTCTCGACCGGCGCCAGCCACAGACCCGCCAATCGCAATCCGTGCGCGGCCAGCAGACGCGCCGAGGGCGGCTCTACGGGCGCGGGGATCAGATCAGGCGTGGCCGGGATCAGCGGCGCGGCGACGAAGGCCTGGGCGAAGTGGCGCGCGCGCGGCTTCTGAAGGCCGGGCAGCCACACCGAATGCACGCCGATGCGGATGGCGAAGCTGCGCAGCGTGCGGCGCTCGACCTGACTGAGCGCGGCCAGATCGCGCTCGACCTCGCGCCGGTCGATCACGCCGCCGGCCTCGATCAGACGGAAGGCGATGCCGCGCGGAAGCCCCTTGAGTGCGCCACTCTCGACCGCCTGACGCAGCCGTCGCAGATCGCGCAGCGCACGGCCCGCTTCCGCCGCCAGCCACGCCTCGATCCGGCGCTGGGCGCGCTCGCGGGCGGGCGTCGGCCCCAGATCGCCCAGCAGGCGCACGGAGGGCGTGAAGGGATCGACACCGTGCGGCGTCGCATTGATCTGCGCCGTCAGCACGCCGCGCCACAGCACCGCCCCGTCCGGCGTGGCCGAAAACCCGTCGTCGGTCTCGGCCGCCAGACGTCCCAGCCGTCGATTGATCTCGGGCGTCACCGCACGCACGGCCGCCTGACGCAGGGTGCGGTCCTCCAGGGCCGAAGAGCCCTTCTCCATCTGGAAGCGCACGCCCTCCAGCTGGCCGACGACCTGGCCTTCGACCGTGACCTCGCCGTCATCGGCGACGCCTGCAAACGTGTCTTCGCGCACGTTCAGCGCTCGCATCAGGGCGGTGGTGCGGCGATCCACGAACCGGGCGGTCAGCCGCTCGTGCAGCACGTCGGACAGCCGATCTTCCAGCGCGCGGGTCTTGTCGCGCCAGCCTTGCGCGTCGTGAACCCAGTCCGGCCGGTTGGCGATGTAGGACAGGGTACGCACTGCCGACAGCCGCGCCGACAGCTGGTCGATCTGACCGTCGTCGCGATCCACGAAGGCGAATCGCGGCGCCATCCAGTCGTCGGTCAGCCGGCCCCGCTTGCCGGTCAGGGCGTGAAAGACGTCCTTGGCCAGCCGGGCGTGTTCATCCAGCGTCGTCTTCTGGAAGTCGGGCAACTGGCACGCCTCCCACAGACGCATGACCGCCCCGCGCGAGCGCCCCACGCGCGCGATTTCCTCGTCCTTGATCAGGCGGCGCAGCAGGGTCTCGTCCAGCGCCTCCGCCGTCAGGCTCAGCCCCGAACGCTGGGGCGTCACCGTCAGCGAGCGCAGCAGATCGGGCAGGGTGTCGAAATCCAGCCGGGCGTTCCGCCACTCCGCCGCCTCGATCGGATCGAACCGATGCTCGACCACCTGTTCGACCAGATCGGGGTCCAGATCCTCGGCCTCGGCCGTGACGCCGAAGGTGCCGTCGCGCAGATGTCGGCCCGCCCGCCCGGCGATCTGGCCGATCTCATGGGCGTAAAGCCAGCGCGTGCGCCGCCCGTCGAACTTTCTCAGCCCCGCGAAGGCGACATGGTCCACATCCATGTTCAGCCCCATGCCGATGGCGTCGGTGGCGACCAGGAAATCGACTTCGCCCGACTGATACAGGGCCACCTGGGCGTTGCGGGTGCGTGGGCTGAGCGAGCCCATCACCACGGCCGCGCCGCCGCGCTGACGTCGGATCAGTTCGGCGATGGCGTAGACCCGGTCGGTCGAGAAGGCGACGATGGCGCTGCGGCGGGGCAGGCGTGTCAGCTTCTTGGAGCCCGCATAGGACAGGGTGGACAACCGGTCGCGCGTCACGATCTCCACGTCCGGGACCAGGCGGCGGATCAACGGCTCCATGGTGCCAGCGCCCAGGAACATCGTCTCGAACCGGCCGCGCGCGTGCAGCAGCCGCTGGGTGAAGACGTGCCCGCGTTCGGGGTCGGCGACCAGCTGGATTTCGTCGATGGCCAGAAACTCGACCGATCGCTCCAGCGGCATGGCCTCGACGGTGCAGACGAAATAGTGCGGGCGCGGCGGGACGATCTTTTCCTCGCCCGTAATCAGGGCGACGGCCGCCGCGCCGCGCTGTTTGACGATCCGTTCATAGATCTCGCGGGCCAGCAGGCGCAGCGGCAGGCCGATCATGCCGGAGGCGTGACCCAGCATCCGCTCGACCGCCAGATGGGTCTTGCCGGTGTTGGTGGGCCCCAGGACCGCAGTCACGCGGGACGGGGCGAGGCCTGCGGACCGGTCGCTCATGTCGCGACTAAGGTGGCGACGAATCTCGTCAGGCTCAAGCGTCGCCGGCGCGCATTCCGATCCGGACCAGGGTGGACAGGTTCGCGGCCTGCATTTTCGTCATCACCTTGGCGCGAAAGATTTCCACCGTACGCGGGCTGATCTCCAGCCTTTGCGCGATCTCCTTGTTGGAACAGCCGTCGATCAGGGCGTCGAATACCTGCCGCTCGCGCGGGGTCAGGGTGTCCAGTCGGGCCTTGGCGTCCTCGCGCGCGATCCGCTCGGCCTCAAGACTGGTCAGCGAGGCCAGGCAGCTGGAAACCGCGTCCAGCATTCGCTGCGGATCGAACGGCTTTTCGACGAAATCCACGACTCCCGCCTTCATCAACTGAACCGCCAGCGTCACCTCCCCATGACCCGTGATGACGATCACCGGCCAGGTATCGCCTCGCAGGCTTTTCAGACGCCCGACCAGCTCGGAACCCTGAAGCCCCGGCATCCGCACATCGGTGATGACGCAGGCGCTGCGGTCTTCGGGCAGATTACTCAGGAAGTCGTCGGCGCTGAGGAAACTGCGTGCTCGATACCCAGCCCCGCGCAGCATGAGCACCAGGGCGTCGCGCATGGCGGGGTCGTCGTCGATGATGAAGACGGAGTGCGGGCTCATCAGATTTCGGACTCCGTGGGACGCGGCAGACGAAACGAAAAGGTCGCTCCACCCTGAGAATTCCGGCTGACGACCAGGGTCGCGCCATGGCTCTCGACGATAGAACGCGTGACCGACAGCCCCAGGCCCATGCCGCCGGCCTTGGTCGTCGCCATCGGATGAAAGATGCTGTCGATTCTGTCTTCGGGGATGCCGTCGCCATTGTCGCACACCGCGATCTCATAGCCGTCCGCGCCCAGCGTCCGGCCGGTCACCGTCACGCGGGCGCCCTCGCGTCCGATGACGGCGTCCACGGCGTTGCGCACCAGATTGGCCAGCGCCTGCTGAATCTGAATACGGTCGGCCAGAACCTGATCGTCGTCCT
This sequence comes from Brevundimonas diminuta, assembly GCF_022654015.1. Classification (NCBI taxonomy): domain Bacteria; kingdom Pseudomonadati; phylum Pseudomonadota; class Alphaproteobacteria; order Caulobacterales; family Caulobacteraceae; genus Brevundimonas; species Brevundimonas diminuta. The sequence continues at coordinate 3,179,505 of NZ_CP073063.1, read as the reverse complement.
CTTCGACATCCAGAGCGATCGTCGTGTCTGTGTCCTGTCCCGTCAGGGCGAAGACCGGCGCCAGGTCCAGGACGATCAGCGAGGCCCGCTCCTCGGTGAAGGACCGCGAACCTGTCGCGACCTGTTCGCGCATGCGCCGGATGATGTCGCCCGCGCGCAGCAACTGGGTCTTGGCCAGATCGATCGTCTTGGCCGGCCCTTCCGCGACGGTCCCCAGCCGGGTCAGTTCGGCCTGGCCGGCATGCAAATAAACGGTGGCGGCGGTCAGCGGCTGGTTCAGTTCGTGGGCCAGGGTCGCGGCCATTTCCCCCATCGAGTTCAGACGCCAGACGCTGCTGAGCTTGTCGTTCAGGTCGCGCTCGCCCTTGCGGATCGTCTCGGCCTGGCTCTGATCGCCCAGCGTCAGCACGATGTGTTCGGGAGCGATGTCGTCGGGCAGGACATTGGCGTGAAGCGTCAGCGGCGGCCCGGGTGTATTTATACTCCCGCTCGTCCAAGGGCCGGAGGAGGGGCTCAGCACCTCGCCCCCTTGGCGAGCCTTCGCCAGCGCCGCGTCGTCGAAGCCGGGCAGCAGAGATTCGAAAGGCTGCGCCATCGCCGCCTCTCGATCCACGCGCAGCAGATCGGCGGCGGCCGGGGTCACGCGGCGCGTCCGCCCCTCACGATCCAGCGTCACGATCGGCGTCGTGGCCACAATGGTGTCGAGCAGCATCTCGCGCAGCGCTAGGTCGCGCGTCAGGGCGCGGGCCTGTTCCAAGGCGTCGATCAGCCGACGACAGACCTCGGCGATCACCCAGGCAATGACCGCGAAAAGCGCGGCGTTGGTCGCCGCATCCAGCACGCTTTCGCGATGCACCAGCCACAGGTTAGCGCCGATGGCCAACAGAATCGCCAGCACGACCGCCCCCCTTTGCGCCAGCAGAGCCGTCACAATCACCGCCGGGACCAGCGGCAGATAGTAGAAGTTTCCAAACGGTTCGAGCGCGCTGCGAACCAGCGTCGCCACAAGAACAGCCAGACACGCGATCAAGACCCCGCTCCACCATGTCCTGGACCTGAAGATCATGTCTTCGTGCTATTCCTGGGCCGCTGGGTATATTTCACCGGAGTATGAATTGGGATGCGGAAACTCGCGAGACCTTAGGCTGGCGGGCGTCGCCGCTTTTTTGACAACTTTTGTATAGGCGCATTTTGACTACGTGAACATACGTATTCGCTCAAAATCGGTTTGGAGTGACTCGCACCCCTGCCGCCGACGCAGCTCGGACGCTGGGCGACACACCTCATGGGTTACGCAATCCTACATACGGTCCGGTTCAGATTTAATATTAATCATCGCCTCATCCTTGGGCTTCAGAATGCAGAAGCTTCAGGGATCACCATGTTTCGTTCGTCAGCCTTCTTTGTTGTCGCGGCAGTAGGCCTCGCAGCACCGATTACCTCCCAGGCCCAATCGTTCGGCCTCGATGTCGGTGTCGCCAGCCAGTATGTCGGCAAAGGGCTGGGCAAGAGCAATCAAGACGTTGCGCCTTTCGCCAAGGCCGAAGCCGGCTTCGGCGAAGGCTACGCCAGCGTCTTCGTCTCTGACGCCGCCGGATCTCAAGGCTACGACATGGAAATCGTCAGCATGGTCGGTTGGCGCCCTAAGGCGGCCGGCTTCACCTTCGATCTGGGGGTCATGAACCGCGACCTGCCAGGGTCGCGCGCCGGTGTCGACAAAAACTATTGGGAATATCAGGCGGACGCTTCACGCAAGCTGGGCCCCGTGGCGACGCGCCTGCGCGTCAACTATTCGCCCGACGGCTTTGCGGCGACGAAAGAGGCCTGGTGGCTGGAGCTGCAAGGCACGGTCGCCGTCGCCGCCAAGACGAAGATTTCGGCCGGCGTCGCCAACCGCATGGCCGACGGCGGTGTCGATTACAACGCCTGGAACGTCGGCGCCAAACAGAAGCTGACCGACGCCTTGGCCGTCGATCTGCGCTGGTACGACACCGACCGCCACAGCGCAGGCGAACCCTACGAGGGTCGTCTCGTCGCCGCCGCCACCTATTCGTTCTGAGTTACTGATCCACCGGGGGATGCTGAGTTGAAGTTGATTGAAAATATGCCCGTCGGCCGCAAGCTGTTCGCGGCCTTTGGTCTCGTTCTGGCGGCGATCGCCGTCATGGGCGCCGTCGTCATCGCCAGCCTGCTTCAGCTTGAGAAGGCCGGCGAAGTCCGCACGGTGGAAAACCAGGCCAATCGCACCACGGCGACGGCCGAGTTCTACATGGCCCGCCAGGAAAACGCTTTCCGCGGCTACCTCCTGTCTCAGGATCCCTACTATATCGAGCGCGTCAATGCGCACCGCGCCAAATTCCTGGCGGCGATGGACGAGCTGCGCGGCGAACTGCCCGCCGATCGCGCCGCCCTGGTCGACAAGGCCGTGGAAGGCAATGCGACCTGGTACAAGAACGTCGTCGAAACCGGCTCGGCGATGGTGCGTGACGGTCGCGCGGCCCAGGCTGTTCAGATGGTCGGCCGCAACGGAACGGCCGACAACTACGTCGCGCCGGTCGAAGACACGATCGACCAGATCAAGACGGCCAACGATGTGGCGCGCAAGGCCTCGACCGAAGCTCAGGCCGCCGCCAGCCGCACCGCGCTGATCGCCACGATCGTCGGTTTGATCTCGGCCTTGGTGATCGCCGTCATCGCCGGTTTCGTCGCGACGCGCTCCATCGTGCGCCCGATCTTCACGATGATCGGCTATATGCAAAAACTGATGGCCGGCGACACCGACATCAAGGTCGCCAGCGCCGAGCGCAAGGATGAGTTCGGCAAGATGGGTCAGGCCATCGTGGCCTTCCGCGACGCCGCGATCGAAAAGGTCCGCGTCGAACGGGAGGCCCTGTCGCAGCGCTCGATGTCCGAGCAGGAACGTGCCGAACGCGAGGCCGAAAAGGCGCGCGAGGCCGCCGAGGACGCCCAGGCCATCGGCGCCTTGGGTCAAGGCCTGTCGGCCATGGCGAACGGCGACCTGACCTACCGGATCGAGATCGACTTCAATCCCAAAGCCGCGCAACTGAAGTCCGATTTCAACGCCGCCATCTCCCAGCTGCAGCAGGCCGTCTCGGTCGTGGTCAACAATGTCTCGGGCATCCGCTCGGGCGCCGGCGAAATCTCGCAGGCCGCGGACGATCTTTCGCGCCGCACCGAACAGCAGGCCGCGTCGCTGGAAGAAACGGCTGCGGCCCTGGATGAAATCACCGCCACGGTGAACAAGACCGCCTCGGGCGCCCGCCAAGCCTCCGACGTGGTTCAGGCCGCGCGCGGTGACGCCGAAAAGAGCGGCATCATCGTCCGCGACGCTGTCCAGGCCATGACCGCCATCGAAGGCTCGTCCAACCAGATCAATCAGATCATCGGCGTGATCGACGAGATCGCCTTCCAGACCAACCTGCTGGCCCTGAACGCGGGCGTCGAGGCCGCGCGCGCCGGCGAGGCCGGTCGTGGCTTCGCAGTCGTCGCCTCCGAAGTTCGCGCCCTGGCCCAGCGTTCGGCCGAGGCCGCCAAGGAGATCAAGACCCTGATCTCGGCCTCGACCGGTCAGGTCGGCTCGGGCGTCAAACTGGTCGGCGAGACCGGCGAGGCCCTGCAAAGGATCGTGGACCGCGTCGCCGAGATCGACAGCCTGGTGACCGAAATCGCCGCCTCGGCCCAGGAACAGGCCGTCGGTCTGGCCCAGGTCAACACGGCCGTGAACCAGATGGATCAGGTCACCCAGCAGAACGCCGCCATGGTCGAGCAATCGACCGCCGCCAGCCATTCGTTGGCTCAGGAGGCCGAAAGCCTGCAAGCCTCGGTGGCCCAGTTCCGCGTCGGCGCCTCGTCGCCGCGCGCCGCTGCGCCTGCGCCGGTTCGGACCCCTGCGCCCGTCGCCAAGCCCGCTGCTCGCTCCAGCCACATGGTGGCCGCGCTTAAGACCATCGGCCGTGGCGGCGCCGCGCCCAAGCCTCAAGCCGCCGCAGTCGAAGACGGTTGGGAGGAGTTCTGATGACCGAAACCCTGATCCTGTCCGACGTGCTGGACCTGAATGCGGCCGAACCGCTGAAGGCTGAACTGCTGGCCCTGCGCGGTCATCCGGTGGTCCTGGACGCCTCTGCGGTCCAGCGCCTGGGCGGCCTGTGCCTGCAGATCCTGCTGTCGGCGCGAAAGACGTGGGCGGCCGACGGCGTCAATCTAAGTTTAGGGTCTGTGTCCCAATATTGGACGGAACAATGGGCGGCCTATGGCGCGCCGGACTTCAACACCGAGGGGGCGTTGGCATGACCAAGACCGTTCTGACGATCGACGATTCACGCACCATGCGCGACATGCTGCTGATGGCGCTGGAAGACGCGGGCTATACCGTGATCCAGGCGGTGGACGGCGTGGACGGTCTGGAGACCCTGGCGTCCAAGGGCGCGGACGTCATCATCACCGACATCAACATGCCGCGCATGGACGGCTTCGGCGTCATCGAGGGCGTGCGCGCCGATCCGAACCACCGCACGACCCCGGTGCTGGTGCTGACGACTGAAAGCGACGTCGAGAAGAAGGCGCGCGCACGCGCCGCCGGCGCCACCGGCTGGATCGTCAAGCCGTTCGACCCCGCCAAGCTGGTGGACGCCGTCCGCCGCGTCGCCGCCTGATCGCCTGAAGCCCGCCGGACCCCGACCTAATGGACGCCTTCGAAGCCATCAAAGCCACCTTCTTCCAGGAATGCGACGAACTGCTCGCAGACCTGGAAGCCAAGCTGATGCTGCTTGAACAGGGTCAGACCGACCTGGAGACGATCAACGCCGTCTTCCGCGCCGTCCATTCGGTCAAGGGCGGGGCAGGGGCCTTCGGCCTGGAGGCCTTGGTCCGCTTCGCCCACGTCTTCGAGACCCTGATGGACGAACTGCGCGCGGGCCGTAAGCCGTGCGACGCGATCACCATCAAGACCCTGCTGCGCGCCTCCGACGTGCTGGCTGATCACATTCAGGCCGCGCAAGGGTTGATCCCGCCGGTGGACGAGGCGCGGTCCGCGGCCCTGGTCGCCGATATGCAGGTCCTGACCCACGGCGGCGAAGCGCCGGTCGAGGTCGAGGAAGACGAAGACGACTTCGGCTTCACTCCGATGGCCTTCGACATGGCGCTGGACGAGCCTGCGCCCCTGCCCATCGCCGACCTGGGCGTCGATCTGGGCGCCGACGCGCCGTCGGTCGGCTGGCGCATCGTGTTCAAGCCGATGGGCCGGATGTACGTCAACGCTAACGAGACCAGCCTGCTGCTGCGCGAGCTGGGTCGTCTCGGCCCGGTCACGGTGGTCGTGGACGACAGCGAGACGCCGACGCTAGACGCGCTGTCGATCGAGGACGGCTGCCTGACCTGGACGGTCGATCTGGCCGCCGCCGTCGATGAGGCGGCCGTGCGCGAGGTCTTCGACTTCGTCGAAAGCGACTGCGACCTGACTATCACACCTCTGGGCGCGGCCGCGGATGGGGCCGCCGAGATGGACGCGTTCGCCGACGAACCCGCGGCCGTTCTGCCCGCGAGCGACGAACTGGATATCGCCGCCCTGTTGGCCAAGGCTTCCGGCGCCGCCGCTGAACCGGCGGCCGAGATCGTGCCGTTCGCTCCCCTGGAGCCCGAGCCGGCGCCGGCCCCGATCGCCGCTGCGCCGGTCGTCGAGCCGGTTGCTGTCCCTGCCGTCGCACCCGTGGCGGCGACGCCCGCACCGGCTTCGGCCCCTGTCGCGCCTGCGCCGGTGACGATCCGTGTCGATCTGGATCGCGTGGATCGCCTGATCAACGTCGTCGGCGAACTGGTCATCCAGCAGGCGATGCTGTCGCAACGCGTGTTGGAAAGTGGCCTGGCCCGCTCCTCGGGCATCGCGCTCGGCCTCGAAGACCTGGAACTGCTGACCCGCGAGATCCAGGACAGCGTCATGGCCATCCGCGCCCAGCCGGTGAAGTCGGTGTTCCAGCGCATGCCGCGCCTGGTCCGCGAAGTCGCCGACATGGTCTCCAAACAGGTCCGTCTGGTCACGGCCGGCGAGGACACCGAGGTCGACAAGACCGTGGTCGAACGTCTGGCCGAGCCCATCACCCATATGCTGCGCAACGCCATCGACCACGGGCTGGAAACGCCCGAAGAGCGCGTCGCCGCCGGCAAGCCGGCCGAGGGCACGGTGCGTCTCGCGGCCCTGCACCGCTCGGGTCGGATCGTCATCGAAATCTCCGACGACGGACGCGGCATCAACCGCGAACGCGTCAAGAAGATCGCCGTCGACAAGGGTCTGATCGCCGCCGACGCGCCCCTGACCGACGAGCAAATCGACAATCTGATCTTCGCGCCGGGCTTCTCCACCGCCGCCGTCGTGTCCGACATCTCGGGGCGGGGCGTGGGCATGGACGTGGTCAAACGCTCGATCCAGGCCCTGGGCGGCCGCATCTCCATCAGCTCGGTTCCGGGCAAGGGCTCGACCTTCACCCTCAGCCTGCCGCTGACGCTGGCGGTGCTGGACGGCATGGTCGTCGCCGCCGCCGAACAGACGCTGATCGCGCCGCTGCCTGCCATCGTCGAGAGCCTGACTCCGCAAGCCGTCGACCTGCACTTCGTCGGTGGGGTGGATCCCGTCATCCGCTTCCGCGATCGCTTCCTGCCGCTGATCGACGTGGCCCTGATCATGGGCTTCCGCGAACAGCCGATGAACCCGACCGAAGGTGTCGCCGTGGTCGTCGAGACCGAAGGCGGCCAGCAGGCGGCCCTGCTGTTCGACGCCATCCAGGGCCAGCGGCAGGTGGTCATCAAGAGCCTGGAAACCAACTACCAGCAGGTCGAGGGCGTCGCCGCCGCCACCATCCTGGGCGACGGGCGCGTGGCCCTGATCCTGGATGTCGACGTGCTGGTCACCGACATGCGCCGCAAATCCGTCCGTCCCGACTTCAAGCTCGCGAGCTGAACCATGACCGAAGCCAAAGATCTCCAGCGTGAACTGATCGCCTTCCGCATCGGCAGTCAGGAATTCTGCGTCGACATCATGTCGGTGCGCGAAATCCGCGGCTGGACGCCGGCGACGCCTCTGCCCCGTTCGCCGGGATACATGAAGGGCGTCATCAACCTGCGCGGCACGGTCCTGCCGATCATCGATCTGGGCGCGCGCTTCGGCCTGACGACCTCGGAACCGACGGCGCGCCACGTCATCATGGTGGCCCATATCGGCGGCCGCATGGTCGGCCTGCTGGTCGACGCCGTGTCCGACATCCTGCAGATGAGCGAGGCCTCGGTCCAGCCGACGCCCGACGTCGCCAGCGATCAGGTGAAGACCTTCGTAAAGGGCATCTTCTCGATCGACGGCCGCATGATCAGCCTGATCGAACTGGATTACATCCTGCCGCAAGTCGAGGCCGAAGCCGCATGACCGCCGCCGCCGGCCGGGGATCCATCGTCGAGGGCGAGTTCGTCTTCACCGCCGAGGATTTCCGCCACATCGCCCAGATGCTGCACGCCCACGCGGGCATCGCCCTGAACGAGGGCAAGGCCGCGTTGGTCTATTCGCGCCTGGCCAAGCGTTTGCGCACCCTGGGTCTGACCAGCTTCCGCGACTACTGCGCCTTGGTCGAGGGCGTGGACGGCGTGGACGAGCGTCAGAAGATGACGGCGGCCCTGACCACCAACGTCACCCGCTTCTATCGCGAGCCGCACCATTTCGACGACCTGCGCGACCGGGTCATGCCCGAATTGGCGGCGCGCGCCCGCGCCGGCGGCCGGGTCCGTCTGTGGTCGGCGGCCTGCTCGAACGGGCAGGAGCCCTATTCGATGGCCCTGACCGTTCTTCAGGCCCTGCCCGAGGCGGCAGAGCTGGATGTGCGTATCCTGGCCACCGACATCGACCCCAACATGGTCGCCCAGGGCCATGACGGTGTCTATTCCGAAGAGGCGCTGGAGCCCGCGCCCGTCACCCTGTGGCGCAAATATTTCGACCGCGCCGATCGCGGCCAGTGGGTCGCAGGCGCGCAGTTGAAGCGGCTGGTCAGCTTCAAGGAGCTGAACCTGATCGGCGACTGGCCGATGAAGGGCAAGTTCGACGTCATCTTCTGCCGCAACGTCGTCATCTATTTCGACGACGCGACCCAAGAGCGGGTGTGGAAGCGGTTCACCCCGCTGATGAACCCCGGCGCGACCCTCTACATCGGTCACTCCGAACGCGTCTCCGGCCCGGCGACCAGCCAGCTTCAGACCGCCGGCCTGACCACCTATCGCCTGGGTGGCGCATGAGCCCCGTCCGCGTTCTCGTCGTCGACGACAGCCTGACCATGCGCGGGCTGATCTCGGCCGCCCTGAAGTCGGATCCTGAGATCGAGGTCGTCGGCACCGCCGCCGATCCCATCGAGGCCCGCGCCGCGATCAAGGCCCTGAACCCCGACGTCATTACGCTCGACGTCGAGATGCCCAACATGAACGGGCTGGAGTTCCTGGAAAAGATCATGCGGCTGCGGCCGATGCCGGTGGTCATGGTCTCGACCCTGACGGCGGCGGGCACGGACGTCACCCTGGCCGCGCTGGAGATCGGCGCCGTGGATGCGGTGGCCAAGCCGGCGGTGGCCAGCGTCGACGCCTTCCACGACCTGATCGGCAAGGTGAAGACGGCCGCCCGTTCGCGCGTCCGCGCCCGCGGCGATACGCCCGCCGCCGCCGAGGCGCCGCGCGCCTATCACGCCGATCCCCATCAGATCCTCGCCATCGGTTCGTCCACTGGCGGGGTCGAGGCCCTGCTGACCGTGCTCAGCGGCTTCCCGCTGGATTGCCCGGCGACCGTCATCACCCAGCATATGCCGGCGACCTTCACCGCCAGCTTCGCCGCCCGTCTGGACCGCGTCTGCGCCCCGACCGTGACCGAGGCGGTGGACGGCGCGCCGCTGAAGCCAGGCCACATCTACTTGGCCCCCGGCGGCGCGACCCATCTTGAGGTCTCGGGCGGCCTGACGCCGCGTTGCCGCCTGATCGCCAGCGATCCCGTCAACGGCCACCGTCCGTCGGTCGATGTGATGTTCGACTCCGTCGCCCGGCTGAAGCGTCCGATGACCGGCGTCATCCTGACCGGCATGGGCCGCGACGGCGCCAAGGGCCTGCTGGCCATGCGCCAGGCCGGCGGCCGCACCCTGGGCCAGGACGAGGCGACCTGCGTCGTCTACGGCATGCCCAAGGCCGCGCACGAAATCGGCGCCGTGGAGCGGCAGTTGCCGCTGCACCGCCTGTCCCCCGCCATTCTCGAACTGTGCGCCGATCCGGCTGCGCGGTCTGTCGCCTAATCGGGAGCGTAACCTATGCCCGCCGCCGCCTCACTTCACTGCTTGGTCGTCGATGATCAGATGACGATGCGCTCGCTGGTCCGCACCAGCCTGCAACAACTCGGCGTGCGCGAAATCCGCGAGGCCGCCGACGGCGAAATCGCCCTGCGCGAGATCGTGTCCAAGCCCGCGCACCTGATCATCTCCGACTACAATATGCCGAACCTGGACGGCCTGGGCCTGCTGCGCGCCGTGCGCGCCCACCCGCCGACCTCCAAGACCGCCTTCATCATGCTGACGGGCCGCGCCGACCGCGAGCTGGTCCAGCGCGCGGTGCAGTTCGGCGTCAACAACTACCTGGTCAAGCCTTTCACCGTCGCCCAGCTGAAGGGCAAGCTGGAAGCTGTCTTCGGTCCCCTGACATGAGCTACGCCGCCCTGAAGGACACGGTCGAAAAGCGCGTTCACGTCGGTCAGGGCGAGCATTTCATCACGTCCGATCCCAATGTCGTGCTCAGCACCATCCTGGGGTCCTGCGTCGCCATGTGCGTGCGCGATCCGCTGGCGGGCGTCGGCGGCATGAACCACTTCCTGCTGCCAGAAGGCTCGGGCGCGGGCACCGACGCGGGGCGTCGCTACGGCGCCTATGCGATGGAGCTTCTGATCAACGACATGCTCAAGGCCGGCGCTCGTCGCGACCGGCTGGAGGCCAAGCTGTTCGGTGGTGGCCGTATGTTCGACAGCCTGCGCGACGTGGGCCGCAGCAACGCCGACTTCGCCGAGAAATTCCTGCGCGACGAAGGCATTCCCGTCGTCGGCGGCAGCCTGCGCGGCGACGGCGGTCGGCGCCTGCACTACTGGCCCGTCACCGGCCGCGCCCTGCAACGCGCCGTCACCGATGTCGTCGCGCCCAAGCCCGTGCCCGTCATGGCTCCGGTCGACACCGGCGCCCTGGAACTGTTCTGAAGATGAGCGCCCCTCCCGAACACGCCGATCTGCTGGCCGCCGTCGCCGACGAGCTGATGCTGGTGCGCGAAGGCATCGACGGGATCGAGGCCCTGGTCAGCGATCTGGTCCGCCGCGCCCCGCCCGAGGAACGCCCCAACGCCCTGACCCAGGCCCAGGCCCTGGACGCCCTGACCCAGCGTCTCGAGGCTCTATCCGGCGTCCTGCGCATGCTGGGCGGCGGCGCCAGCCCGTCCGAGGCCGTCAGCCGCCTGTCGCTGGCCGACATGGCCGGCCGCCTTCGCCCCGCCGCCGGCGAGCATCGCCCGCAATCGAACGCCGACGCCGGCGACCTCATGCTGTTCTGACGCCATGGCCAAGAGCGATCGGGTCAATCTGGCGCACACGACGGTCCTTCTGATCGACGACCAGCCCACGTCGCTGGATATGCTGGGTTCCATCGTCCAAGGCTTCGGCTGCAAGGAGCAGATCAAATGCGCCTCGGCCCAGGCGGCCGTCGAACTGCTGGCGCGCCGCTCGGTCGACTTGATCCTGATCGACTGCATCATGCCAGACATGGACGGCTATGACTTCGTGCGTTGGCTGCGGCGCGACGCCCCCACGCCGACCCGCTATGTGCCCGTCATCATGATCCTGGGTCACGCCTCCCAGGCCAAGGTCCACCAGGGCCGCGACTGCGGTGCCAGCTTCATCGTCGCCAAGCCCCTGTCGCCGTCTCTGCTGCTGAAGCGCATCATCTGGCTGGGCGGCGAGGACCGGGATTTCGTCGAGTCCGAACACTACATCGGCCCCGACCGCCGAGTGCACAACTATGGGCCGCCTCCCGGCACCGATGGTCGTCGCGAAAGCGACCTGACCGGTGATCTGGGCGAGGCGGTCGAGGAAAACATGGATCAGGACGAGATCGACATGCTGATGAAGCCGATGAAGGTCAGCCTGTGACCGAGCCTGTCGCCGCGCCCAAACCCTCCACCGTCCGCCGCGTCCACACCTCGCTCCAGCGTCAGATGGCGCGGCCCGGCGGCCGCCTGATCATCGAGGCCGAATCCCGCGCCAACCAAGCGCTGGATGAACAGCGCGACAATGTCTTCACCCTGCTGACGGCCAACGTCGACGCCATCGAGGCCCTGTGCACGACCCGTCCCTCGGACGCCCCGGCCCAGGTCTACGCCTTCGCCTCCGCCATGGTCGACATGGCCGGCTATCTGGAAGTCCCGACCTTCTTCGAGGCCGCCTTCAGCCTGTGCGAGATCGCCGACCGGATGAAGAGCGCCGGCAGCTGGTCCTGGCCCTCGGTCGAGGTTCACGTGCGCGCGCTTCGCCTGACCCTGGCCGCCCAGGGCCAGACCAGCGCCGATTCCGACCGCCTTCTGGAGGGTCTGCGCGCCCTGACGGCCCACGTTCCGCCCGTCGGTTAACGGCCGTTCCATTCTCGCGGAACAAGGGCGAAACGAATCAGGACCGAATCGCTGACATCGCCCATTTCGTCCTTTGTTCACCGCGATATCTTGTAGGTTAAGACCCCTTAACCACAAACGTCCGACGCCGCAGTCGCCCGGCCGCCGCTCGACTTTTTCGCCGCCCCGACTTCCCCCCGACGCCCTGACCCGCTACGGCGTCGTGCGTGGCCCCGTAGCTCAGCTGCATAGAGCAAGGCTTTCCTAAAGCCGAGGTCGCAGGTTGGAGTCCTGCCGGGGTCGCCATCGCACTGTCGGGTGTGTCGAGACCACCTAACGCTGGCTCAGAACCAGCTTAAGTGGCGCAGAATCTGCACCTGGTGTGGTTGACATCGTTCGTCCGCTGCCAGGCACGGGCGGCGGCTCCTGACGCATAACGATCGTTCATCATGACCGCATAGGGGGTGGAGAGGCCATCCAAGTCCGGCGCTAACCTTGGGGGCCAGGTCAACATGTTTGTGAAGGATCGCTGGGCTGTTTGGTCGTTACGGCCTAGCATTGGCCGATCAAGGCATGAGCAGGGAGCCATGCGTTTCAAGGAGAAGTCGCAGGACGCCTGCGCTCATAAAGGCGGCGTAGTCTTGGGCGTCATCGCCTTTATCGGGATCGGCATAATCGCAGACACCCTTGAGCGCGAACGCCAGGGGCTGAGGTTCGGCGGCCGCGCGGGCGGCAGCGTACACGCCGTAGATTTCCATCTCTACCCCAATCATGTCGTCCTGCTGGCTCGACCTGATCTCGCCGATCGACAGGCCGTCGGCCAAGACCGCAGATCCGCAGGCGACGGGGCCGACCTTGATGCCGGCGTCATTGGGCCGCGCAGACCCGAAAGCTTCGCATAGCGCCTGAACTCTGGTTTTCTCCCTTTGCAGTTCCTGCAGGAGTTTTCGCACCCGGTCGGGTGCAGCTAGCTGATGCGCCCGGCTCGATAGGCTGGAGGCTTCTCCAACCCGAACACGCTTTCCACTTTGGAAATCCCAAGACGGGTCGGCCAGCAGGACATCGCCCAAGGCCACCTTGCCACGTACGCCCGCGCATATGCCTGTCATGGCAATCAATCGAGGACGTAGATGCTGGATGAGACTAGCGCTGAGAAGCGCGGCGCTGACCATTCCCATGCGAGGAGCGTGGGCGGCCGCGACGGTGTAGCGTTTTCGGGCGGAGTCCAAAAACCAGCCTCGGTGGACGAAGGTTGCATCCGGAAGGACCGCGGGCCTAGGATCCCAGTTCCAGGGAAGGGCGAGCACCTGATCGAGTTCGGGGGTCTGAAGGGCGCATGCGACCACGACGTCGACCCCGGCCGCGTCCTGCGAGTCAGCGTCCGCCCCGTCGATATACCGGACTAACGCCATTACCCGGGACATCCATTCGTCGTCGGTCGGCGAATAGCGCACGATAGTCCAAGTCAGGGCGGCGAAGTCCTCGGCGGCCCGTGCAGCTGCCGCGTCGTCAGCCGTGATTCCCACGATGTGCCGTGGCCGCTTCACCATTTCGGAGACGTGGACCGTAAACAGCAGGTCCAAGGCGTTCTGGGCGTCGCCGTCCCCGTTCGGCCGCAAAGGAATAATGATGTCGAGGACGAGAAGGTCGTACTGGCGGGCCTCCATCATCTCCAGGGCTTGGCCCGAACTGACGGCGGTATCGATATCAGCTTCCTGGACGCCAAGCGCCTTGAGACGGGGCATCAAGCGCTGGTATCTGCTCAATTCGTCGTCCGCGATGAGGATTTTCATGACGCCGTCCCCGTCGGCGCGAGGTCGGCGAGGAATCGGGTCAGTTCCACCTTCCATTCATCGAAGGTGGAATTGTAGTGCAGGATGCCCTTGAATAGGTTCGGGAACTCCTCGGTCAATTCGGTCTGCAACTGACTGATCGGCACCATGCCGTCCTCGCGGGGTAGGGCCTCATAGCCGGTGATGACGACGGTGGGGCAGAGAATGCCTGCGAAGCTCATGTGCCAGAGTATTTCCTTGCCGCCGAAACCTTGGGGCCGCCCGCCCGACTCGCCATCACCGACGTCGAAGGTCGGCAGGGACATGTCGAGCAGCAACAGGTCGGGCGTCCGATCCTCAAGAGCGTCGAGCGCTGAGTTCACGGACTTCGCTACTGTCACCTTGATCTCGCCCGATACGGCCTCAATCAGTCGACAGACGTGGAGACGTTTGGGATCCTCGTCTTCGACCAGAAGAATGTGCACGGTCACGACCCCGTCTCCCGCGGTGCGGTAGGACCGAAGGTGAAGGCGTAGGTCGCCGCAAGGCGGAAGCGGCCGCCTTGGACAAAGCCGAAATCGAGCCGGCCTCGCTCGCTCTGCCGAGTGACTGCCTCGAGCTTGAGGATGCCGCTACCCCCCTCGCGCCGGGTCCGACGGGTGGGCGCCGCCCCGTCGATGATCTTCTGGATCTCCTTCAACTTGCGTTCCGCTGTCATCTTCTGCTGGGGCCGGCAGTCGCTCATCACCTCGACGGTGAGGGTCTCGCGACCCGGGTCGTGGGAGACGACAACATCGACCTTGGGCGCCTTGTGGCCGGAGTGCGCCCTGATGTTGTCGAGAGCCGTGAATAGGGTGTCGTGAATAATGACCAGGCTAGGCGCCATGATCTCGATGCCGCCGTGGACGGTTTCGGTGATCACCGGGTTGAAGCCGCGCTGGCATCGCAGCGCATTCTCGCGGCCGATCCGAACCGCTTCCTCAAGCGTGAAGGTGCGCCGCAGGCGTTCAGCGCGGGTGTAGGTAAACCAGCTCGCGGCATCGTCCAACGCCCGCTGGACCTCGGTGGACCGCTGGCCGAATTCGATATCGAAGTTGTGGAAGGCCGGGTCCTGTCCCGCCGCCGCCCGGACCTCAGCGCGCGCGAGTTCCAGTCGTTCGGTGATGCGGGATTTTAGGTCGGTGTTGATGAACCGCCGAACCCGAGCGAAGGACGGGTCGAGCGCCGCCCAAAGTGCCGCCACCGCCACCTCGAAGAAACTGCTGAAGTCTTCGGGATCCCACAAGGCGATCGTCCGGACCAACTGGAGGGCTTCGGGAGTCAGGTCCAGGCTGATCAGACCGTCGGGCTGCTCGGGCGAGCGAATATGGAACAGTCGGTCCTTGGCATCACGTAGGATTTCGTCGAAGTCTCGCGCGCAGTTCATCAGCGCCGCATTGACCGCTTCCCGCTGGTCGGCACCGACCGTGGTGAATTGGTCGATCCAGAAATCGTTGCGGTGGTAGGGGCTGGCCTCTGTTTCACGGGTAGTGATGAGGTTGGCGAACTCCAGCGGCCCGCGAATGCGGCCGATGAAGGACTGATGCCGGATTCGTTTGCTGAGATAGAAGTCGAGGCCGAACTGGGAGTTGGTAAGAAACTCGTCGCCGAGCCTGCGAACCAGACTTTGCAGAACGGCGTCGGCTTCGGTCTCCGGCGGTTGAATCTTGCGGCCTGAGGGGCCGGCCGACAGTTCCTTCAGCACATCCTCGAAGCTGGCCTGGGGGCCGATGTCGACGCTGACCAGATCCTCGTGGCGCTCGAAATCCTCGGTCAGTTCCCGATCGGCCCAGCGCCTCAGGGCGACGAGATCCACGTGGATACGGGTGTGATCGACGATCCACTGGCCCTCGGCCATGGTTAGTTCTTTGGCGACCATCAATAGTTCGTCGGCGTAGTGGTGGGCTCCGGCGGGATCGAGCTCGCGCAAGATGGTGAGGATGGGCTTTACCTCCGCGATCGACGTCAGATCCTCGATGCCGTCCGTCGGCGAGTTTAGGCCAATCGCCCAAGGGCGCCACGGCTCCACCGGTCGCACACGTTCGAGCTGGGCCTGCAGGTCGCGAAGCCCAGCGGCGAAGGGCAGGCCACCCAAGTTGGCCGCCAGCTTGCCGAGCTGCTGTTGGGCGTCGGCCGCGTCGGGATGGTCCTTAAGTGACAATGCGAAAAGGCGAGGGATTTGACTGACGGTTAGCCTGCGCGGCAGGCTGCCATGCCGGGCGAAACTTAGCGCCAGCCCGGCGTAGACCATGTCCCAGACGTCCAAAGTGACCCGCTGGGCGAAGGCCGCTCGAGCCGCGGCAAGCGGGTCTCCGCCTAACAGGGCGTCGGAGACGTCACGCCGGCGGGGCGTCTCCTGGGTGACAACCATGTCCAGCCGTGCGGCGATCTTGCGCAGCCTTGCGTCCAGATCGAGCGGCAGAAGTGCCAGACAGGCGGCGAGCTTCCAGGAGGCCTGCGACGCGGTCGCCCCGACAATCGCATTATTGACCTGAGAGTTCATCCAGTGACCGCGCGCCACATCCTCATGGGCGGCCCGGAAGGTGGGCGCCCCTTTGCTTTTCAAGCTGGCGACCTTGCCGAGTGGCGGCGTGAGGAAATGACGCCGTCGGAGGTGGAAGAGCACCTCAACTGTACGGCTCAAGACGTGAGCTGGCTTCGTTATCGCAAGTACCTCACACCGATAGGCGCGAAAGGCGCCGCCCAATATGGCCGGCCAGAAGTCGAAGCCTTAGGGCGGCAGCTGATCACAACACGCGAGATCGCGGCCCGGCTAGGGAAATCGCCAGCACAACTTTGGCCGGAGCTGCAGGCCTTCAGCGCAGGCGGGAGCTTGGGGCAAGGCTTTTACGATCGTGCTCTCATGGAGAGCTGGATGGCGGCCGGTCAATGAACGGCGAGGTCAAACGTCGGATCAGGCAGCGCCGGATTCTGCATTGGGCTCAGAACGGGCGATGCGCAGGATGTGGCGAGCCGATGAGCCTCAAGCGGGGTTTTCCGCGAGATCGCCCTAGCTATCCGACCTATGATCACATCGTGCCAAAATGCCGAGGCGGTGGCCATAGCCTGATCAATGGGCTGCTTAAGCACTTCGTGTGCAACACGCGACGAGGGTCTGATCCCCCGACCGGATGCGACCGCATTTGGCACGCTTTGGTGTTAGAGCGACTGTATTCCCAGGCAGCTGTCGATCGGTGGCGGTTGGAGATGCACAAGCCCGCGACGTTCGTCATTGAACGCCAGGGCAAGGATTGATGTCCAGCTCCGCGTCGTTCACGGCACGAGGCGCGCTCTTCGCCTAAGCGGCATTCCGCGCAGCGTTTTACGGTCCGGTCGGACAATCTGCCCCATCGTCGCCCCATTGCCGAAACTCCGCGTTCGACGTATGCGGAGAATCTCGGGGTATTCTATTGTCTCACCTTGCTCGCCAGTTTTGCGTCGGAGTTGCCGTGACCCTTATGGTCGCGTTGCAAGCCTTTGGCGCGATCAGCGCCGAGCATAAGATCGAGCACGCGGTTCAATTCCCCGGCGTCGCCTATGTGGAAATCGCGGCCGATGATCACGATCACGATCATCAAACCGTCGACGCCAGCCCCGGCGATACGCTTATCGACGCGAATGACCGCGACTTCGACGGGCAGCCGATCAAATCGCACCACCACCATGGCGGCGCCGACCAGCACCTGGTCATCGGCGACGAACTGCCGCCGATCGACGCCTCCATCGCATATGTCGTGCGCCTGGGTCCGACCCCGGAATCCGTCCCGCCGGGCGCGTTGATCGACGCCCCGCACCAGCCTCCAAAACAGAACGCCTGATCGCCTGAAAAGCTGATCCTGCGCGGCCGTGCGGCCGCGCGCGTCCTGTTGGAGAAATTCCTTGATACCTTCCATGTCCGGCCCTGCCGGATGGCGGGGGCGAGGCGCGGCCATGTCTGCCCTTGCTCTCGTCCTGGCGGCGACCGTGTCGCTGCCTTCATCGGCGCTCGCCCAGGCGACGCCAGCCGCTGAGGCCGTCCAGGCCTCGCCTGTCCTGTCGCTCGAAGAGGCGCTGCGGCGTTCGATCGTCGCCGACCCGGCGCGTGCGGGTTACGAAGCGCGACTGCGCGCTGTCGAAGCCGGTGTGCGCCAGGCCGGGGTGCGCCCCAATCCGACCCTCGGACTGATGGTCGAGAACCTGCCGACACTGGGCGGGGGCGACATCCTTGATCGCACCGAGACCACCCTGACCTATGAGCAGAGGATCGAGCGTGGCGGGGACCGTCCTGCCCGTTCCAGCCTGGCGCGTAGCGAAGGCCTGCTGGTCGCCGCACAGGCGCGGGTCGCCCAGTTGGATCGTCTGGAACAGGTGCAGCGTGCCTGGTCCGACGCCATGGCGGCTCAGGCCCAGGTCGAGATCGCCAGAGAACGGCTCACCATGGCGGAGCGCTTCCAGAACGAGGTGCAACGGCGGGTCAACGCCGCGCGCGATCCTCTGTTCGCCGGAGCACGCGCCGAGGCTGAACTGGCCCAAGCCCAGATCGAGTTCGATCAGGCCGAGGTCGTCGCGCGCATGGCGGCGATCATGATCGGCAAATACTGGGACGGGACGGTCAACTTCCGTCTGGATCCGAACGCCTTCGAAGACACCAGCGCATCGCGCTCGGTCGCCGGCGAAGTCGCGGAAGCGGATCTCGACGTGTTCCGTGCTCGCCAGGCCGCAGCGGCCGCCCAGGTGCGGGTGGAGGAGGCGCGCGCCGTCGCCGACCCCACCGTCAGCGTCGGCGTGCGGCATATTTGGGACAACGAACTATCTCTCGTGTTCGGCGGATCCATCCCCCTGCAACGCTACGACCGGAACCAGGGCGCCATCGACCGCGCCAGGGCCGAGGGCATAGCGGCGCAGGCGGATCTCGGCGCGAGACGGATCGAACTGGATCGCGAAATCGCTCGCCTCCAGGTCCTGTTGTTGTCCCAGGCCAATGAGGTCCGGCGCATCAGCGAAGAGACCCTGCCGCAGGCGGAGCGGGCCGTAATCCTGGTCCGTGACGGGTTCGCGCGCGGCGGCTTCACCTACAACGACGTCATGGCCGCCCAGACGGCCCTTCTACAGAGCCGAGCCCGTCGCGTGACGGTGCTTCAGGCCTTCCACAACGACCGCGCCCGCCTTGATCGCCTGACCGGCGCGCACGCCGACCTGCTCGGCATGGAGACCCCACAATGAGACAGATCAGAACTCCGCTCATCGCCTATGGCGCGGCGGTATCAGCCTTCGCCCTGGCCTTGGCCTCATGTGGCGGTGGCGCCGAAAAGGCGGCGCCCGAAGGCGAGGCGGAAGCCGCTGCGGCGGCCGACTATGAGCGCGGCCCTCATAACGGCCGTCTGCTCCGTGACGGCGATTTTGCTCTCGAGGTGACCATCTACGAGGAAGGGCCGGAGCCGCTGTTCCGCCTCTATCCCTATGTGAACGACAAGCCGGTCGATCCGCGCCAGGTCCAGGTCACCATGGCCCTCACGCGCCTGGGTCCGAAAGTCGATCGCTTCATCTTCGCACCGGAGAACGACTACCTCGCCAGCCCCGGCGTGGTGTTCGAACCGCACTCCTTCGACGTGGCGGTCAACGCCGTGCGCGCCGGGAAGCGGTCGAACTGGACCTACCAGTCCTACGAGGGCCGCACGATCATCTCGTCCCAGGCCGCGCAGGCGGGGGGGGTGACGACGGAACGGGCCGGCCCCGCCGTGCTGGGCGAGACCTTGCCCCTGTCGGGTCGGGTGGAGATCACGCCTGAAGGTCAGGCGGAGGTGTTTGCGCGCTATCCAGGCCGCATCGTTTCGCTGAACGTTCAGCTCGGCCAGCGGGTGTCGCGCGGACAGGTTCTGGCGCGGGTCGAATCCAGCGAGAGCCTGCAGACCTATTCGGTGACCGCGCCGATCTCGGGCGTGATCACGACCAAGAACGCCAACCCCGGTCAGATCACCGGCAACGGTCCGCCCATGCTGACGATCGGCGATCCGACACGCCTCCATGCGGAGTTCTTCCTCTATCCACGTGACGCTGAGCGCGTGCGCGTCGGGCAACGGGTGGAACTGAAGAGCCTGGCCGGCGAACACACGGCGACGGGCGTGATCGAAGCGATCCTGCCCTCGGACGACGTGCTCAGCCAGACGCTCGTCGCCCATGTGGAGTTGCCCTACCAGGGCGGCGTCTGGCGGCCGGGGCTCGGCGTCGAGGGCGTGGTCCAGGTCGGGGCCGGCGAAGTGCCGCTGGCGGTCAAGACCAAGGGGCTCCAGCCCTTCCGCGACTTCACCGTGGTCTACGCCAAGGTCGGCGACACCTACGAGGTGCGGATGCTCGAATTGGGGCGTCGCACCGATGAGTGGACCGAGGTTCTCGGCGGCATCGAGCCCGGCACGACCTATGTCGTCGACGGCGCCTTCCTCATTCGCGCGGACATCGACAAGTCCGGCGCGAGCCACGATCACTAGGGGGCGCGCATCATGCTTGAACGCATCATCGCGCTGTCGATCCGGTTCCGCTGGGTCGTTATGGCGCTTGTCTTGGTCGCGGCGGCGGTCGGCGTCTGGAGTTTCCAGAAGCTGCCCATCGATGCGACGCCGGACATCACCAATGTCCAGATTCAGATCAACACGGAGGCGCCCGGCTATTCGCCGCTCGAAGCCGAACAACGCATAACCTTCCCGGTAGAGACGGCGATCGCCGGCGTGCCGGGTCTGTCTTACACCCGGTCGGTTTCACGCTACGGCCTGAGCCAGGTCACGGTCGTCTTCGAGGACGGCACGGACGTCTACCGGGCGCGCCAACTGGTCAATGAGCGGCTCCAGACCGCCATCGGTCAGTTGCCGCCGGGCCTGTCGCCGGAGCTGGGGCCGATCGCCACCGGCCTGGGCGAGATCTTCATGTATACGATCGAGGCCGAGCCGAGCGCGCGCAAGCCCGACGGTTCGCCCTACACCCCGGAAGATCTGCGCACGCTTCAGGACTGGGTCATCCGTCCGCAGATGCGCAACACGCCCGGCGTCACCGAGGTCAACACCATCGGCGGCTTCGTGCGCGAGTATCACGTCACCCCGCGTCCCGAACGGCTCGCCGCCTATGGCGTGACCATGAGCGAGGTGGTCGAGGCGTTGGAACGCAACAACGCCAATGTCGGCGCCGGCTATGTCGAACGTTACGGCGAGCAGTGGCTGATCCGGGTGCCCGGTCAGGCCGCGACGCAGGAGGATCTCTCCAACGTCGTGATCACGACGCGCGGCGGCGTGCCCATCCGGGTCGCGGAAGTCGCGGCAGTCGGGCTGGGCGAGGAACTGCGCACCGGCGCGGCGACGGAGAACGGCAAGGAGACGGTGCTGGCCACCGTCCTGATGTTGGCCGGCGAGAACAGTCGGGTCGTGGCCCAGGCGGCGGCGGCTCGACTGGAGGAAGCGTCCAAGGCCCTGCCCAAGGGCGTGGTCGCTTCGCCGGTCTATGACCGCACCAATCTGGTCGAACGCGCGGTCGCCACCGTCGAGAAGAACCTCGTCGAGGGCGCGCTTCTGGTCATTGTCGTGCTGTTCCTGCTGCTCGGCAATATCCGGGCGGCCCTGATCACGGCGGCGGTCATTCCGATCACCATGCTGCTGACCATCACAGGCATGGTCCAGGCCGGGGTGTCCGGCAATCTGATGAGCCTCGGCGCCCTGGATTTCGGTCTGATCGTCGACGGCGCCGTCATCATCGTCGAGAATTGCCTGAGGCGTTTCGCCGAGGCACAGCACCACAATGGTCGACTGCTGACACGCGACGAGCGGTTCAAACTGGCGGCCGAGGCCTCCAGCGAAGTGATCCGTCCGTCCCTGTTCGGCGTGCTGATCATCACCCTGGTCTATGTGCCGATCTTTGCCCTGGACGGGGTCGAGGGCAAAACCTTCCACCCCATGGCCATCACCGTGGTCATCGCCCTGACCGGCGCTCTGATCCTGTCTCTGACCTTCGTCCCGGCTGCGGTCGCGATGTTCGTCACCGGCAAGGTTCAGGAGAAGGACAGCTTCCTGATGCGCTGGGCGCGCGTGGGCTATCAGCCCGCGCTCGACTTCGCACTGAAGGCGCGCGTCCTGATGATCGGAGCCGCCGTCGCTCTTGTGGCGATCTCGGCCTTGGTCGCTTCGCGGATGGGGTCGGAGTTCGTGCCGAACCTGGACGAGGGCGACATCGCCATGCACGCCCTTCGTATTCCCGGCACCAGTCTGAGCCAGGCCATCGAGATGCAGACCGCGCTCGAAGCCCGGCTGGCCAAGTTCCCGGAAGTGGAGCGGGTCGTCGCCAAGATCGGCACCGCCGAAGTCGCCACCGATCCGGTGCCGCCTTCGGTCGCCGACACCTTCATTCTGTTGAAGGACCGCGACGAATGGCCGAACCCTAGGAAGCCGAAACTCCAGCTCGTGCGCGAGATGGAAGAGGCGGTGAACGAAATCCCCGGCAGCAAGTACGAGTTCACCCAGCCGATCCAGATGCGGTTCAACGAACTGCTCTCCGGGGTACGCGCCGATGTGGCCATCAAGGTTCACGGCGACGACCTGGATCAACTGGTGGCGCTCGGCTCTCAGATCGAGGAGATCGTCGGCGCCATTCCCGGCGCGGCCGATCCGCAGTCCGAACAGGTCACCGGCCTGCCGATGCTGCAGATCACGCCGAACCGGGCCGCCATCGCGCGTCTGGGATTAAGCGTCGACGACGTCCAGTCGGTGATCGCGACCTCGATGGGCGGCACGACCGCCGGTCAGATCTTTGAAGGCGACCGTCGCTTCGACATCGTCGTGCGCCTGCCCGAGGATCTGCGATCCAACACCGACGCCATTGGCCGCATCCAGGTGCCGCTGCCGGCATCGGACGGTCAACCACGCGGCTTCGTACCCCTCAGCGAGATCGCCACGATCGCGCTCGAGACCGGTCCGAACCAGATCAGCCGCGAGGACGGCAAGCGCCGCATCGTCGTCACCGCCAACGTCCGTAACCGCGACCTGGGCTCCTTCATCGGAGAGGCCCGCGAGCGAATCGAACGGGAAGTGGAACTGCCGGCCGGATACTGGGTCACCTATGGCGGCACCTTCGAACAACTGATCTCCGCCGCCAAACGGCTTCAACTGGTCGTGCCGGCGGTGCTGCTGCTGATCTTCGGTCTGTTGTTCGCCCTGTTCCGCTCTTGGAAGGACAGCGCCATCGTCTTCTCCGGCGTGCCTCTGGCCCTGACCGGCGGCGTGGCGGCTCTGGCGATGCGTGGTCTGCCCATGTCGATCTCGGCCGGCGTCGGCTTCATCGCGCTTTCGGGCGTGGCCGTGCTGAACGGGGTGGTGATGGTGACCTTTATCCGGTCGCTGATCGCCGAGGGACAGCCGGTGCCTCAAGCCATCCGGGAAGGGGCGCTCACCCGCCTTCGCCCGGTGCTGATGACCGCCCTGGTCGCCAGCCTCGGCTTCGTGCCGATGGCGCTGAACGTGGGCGCCGGCGCGGAAGTGCAGCGTCCGCTGGCCACCGTGGTCATCGGCGGCATCGTCTCCTCGACGGTGCTGACGCTGCTGGTCCTCCCGGCCCTCTACAGCCTCGTTCACGGGCGCACGCCTTCGGGTGAGCGGTCAGGGCGCGGGCTTCTGGATCATCTGCCGTTCCGCAACGGGCGCCGGAACGTCTGATGACCGCCGCGCTTCCTGAAAAGCGCGGCGGCGGGGTCGGCGGGATTCCCCCAGTCGCGTCGACCCATGCCTTTCCCGAACGGATGCCGGTCCTGACCAGCATCCGCTTCTGGCTCGCCCTCGGCGTGGTGCTGTTCCATTATCAGCTCAACATCGTCGCCGAGGGCGGGATGGGCGTCAGCCTGATCGAGCGTGCTCGCCTCGCGGTCGATTTCTTCTTCATCCTGTCGGGCTTCGTGCTGTCGCACGTCTATGGCCGTCAGGTGCGCGACGGGACGTTCCACTATGGACGCTTCCTGAGCGCGCGCATGGCTCGGATCTATCCGGCGCATGGCCTGATGCTGGTGCTGATGGTCGTGATCGTCAGCGTCGCCGTGGCCTTGGGTCAGCCGTTCGACAGTCAGAGCTATTCGTTCACTGGGCTCGTCGCGGCGGCAGGCATGATCCACGCCTGGTTTCCCGCGTCTGTCCCGAACGAATGGAACGGGCCGTCCTGGTCCCTGTCCGCCGAATGGGCCGCCTATCTGGCCTTTCCGGTGTTCGCCTGGATCGGTCTTCGTTCCGGCCGCAATCCCTGGCTCACCCTGGGACTTGCGATCGTAGGCTTCGTCGCATTGGACGCCTTCTATCGCTGGCGTTTCGGCGAAATCCTGACCCACGCCGAGCTTGTTCTCGGCGTGCTCAGGATCGCACCGGAGTTCCTTTACGGCGTGGCCCTGTATCAGCTCGGCGCCCGGCTGAAGCTCTCGAAGACAGTCACTCGACTGGCGACGGGGCTCAGCGTGGCGACCCTGTTGGCCATGATGCACTTCGCCGCCGACGAGCGGCTGACCGTCGCGGTGGCGGGTCTGGTCATCCTGACCCTGGCCCTGCTGACGCGCACGGACGCGGCGTTCGCCGCACACCCCTGGGCGGTGGAGGCGGGCGAAGCCTCCTACGCTCTCTATCTCGTCCACCTGCCGCTTCTGATCATCTGGAAGAACGGCATGGCTCTGCTGCACGGCGTCGACAGCACCTATCGTCTCCCCTTGTGGGAAGCGGCGGTGTTGCTGGCGCTGACGATCGGCGCGGCCTTCGCGCTTCACGCTTTCTGGGAACGGCCCGCTCGGCTTTGGCTGAGATGGTCGATCCGAAAGGGCGCCGCTCGCGGCACAATCCCTCCCACATCGAAAGAGAAATCATGACGTCAATCGCGCGTCACGACCCCCGGTCGTGGCTCCGATCGCCCTGGACCCTCGCGCTCCTCGTGATCGGATTCCTCTTCATGGAGGGCCTGCTCAGCCAGGTCCTCGCTCACGGCGTCGCCGAAGGCGACAAGGGCTATATCCAGGAGACCTCGGGCTTCCTGTTCTGGCCGTTCGTCTATCTCGGCGCCAAACATATGGTCACCGGCTACGACCACCTGCTGTTCCTGTTCGGGGTGATCTTCTTCCTCTACCGGATGAAGGACATCAGCATCTATGTGACCCTATTCGCCATCGGTCACTCATCCACCCTGCTGCTCGGCGTTCTGACCAATATCAGCGTCTCCAGCTATGTGGTGGACGCCATCATCGGCCTGTCGGTCGTCTACAAGGCGCTCGACAACATGGGCGCCTTCCAGAGATGGTTCGGCTTCCAGCCCTCGACCAAGGGAGCGACCCTGATCTTCGGTTTGTTCCACGGCTTCGGCCTGGCGACCAAGCTTCAGGACTTCCAGCTCTCGCCTGACGGCCTGTTTCTCAATCTGGTCGCCTTCAATATCGGCGTCGAGATCGGGCAACTGCTCGCCCTGGGCGGCATCCTCATCCTGATGGGCTTCTGGCGACGTTCGAACAGCTTCTGGGAACACGCCTATCTGACCAACGTCGTGCTGATGACCCTCGGCTTCCTCCTGACGGGCTATCAGCTCGTCGGCTTCTTCGTCATGTGATCGGAGACCTTCCATGTACAACGCAAACCGTCCCGCCCGTTCCGACCTGCCCTCCACCGGGCAGTTGCTCAAGTCGACCGGCATCGCCGCCGCCGTCGCCTCCGTGCTTCTGGTCACCATCGTCATGCCGTCCGAATACGGGGTCGATCCGACCCGCGTCGGCTCCATTTTCGGCCTGACCGAGATGGGTCGTATCAAGGTCCAGCTGGCGGCCGAGGCCGAAGCGGACGCAGCCGCCGACGCCGCCGCTGGATCGGGGCTGTCCGCCGCGCCGCCGCTCGATGTGGCGACGCCTGTCGCCGACGGAACCGCTCCCGCAGCGAGCCCTTCGCCGACTGCGCCGGCCGCCCAACCAGCGCCGACCGCCGAGGTGCGAACCGATGAAACCGTCATCACGCTGGCCCCGGACCAAGGCGCCGAGATCAAGTTGGTGATGGCGGAGGGCGCCAAGGCGCGCTTCACCTGGATCAGCAGCGGCGGCAAGATCAACTTCGACACCCACGCCGACCGTCCGGGCCTGGCCTACCACGCCTACGGCAAGGGCTCGGCGCAACAGCAGTCCGGCGAACTGACCGCCGCCTTTACCGGCAGTCATGGCTGGTTCTGGCGTAACCGCACCGGCGCGCCTGTGACCATCACCCTGCAGACGCAGGGCGCCTATTCGGAGATCAAGCGGGTCGTGTGACCTGGCTTGTGTGACGTGCCGATCGACGGTCCGTCACGGGTTCTGGTGGAGCGTTGTCCTGCTTGCGCTCCACCAGCGCCTCATGATTTCGGCCAACGCCGATGCTGGTCGTCGATGACGACCGGATGGGCGTGGACGACGCCGCCGTCCTTGAGCCTTACACCCTCGGCAAGGTGAGGATCGTCCGCCATCAGGCCGTCGTGGCTGTGCACCACATTGAGCGGGTCATGCGTCGGCCAGACAAGGAGGCCCAGCACGAGACCGGCGGCGCACAAGGCCGAGAGGACGAGGAAGGCTGCCGTCGGATTCGCTTCGGCCGAGACAAGGCCCGCCACCGGATAGGCGATCAGCCAGCAGGCGTGCGACAAGGCGAACTGCGCGGCGAACAGCGCGGGTCTGTCGCCTGCGCTCGACGACCGACGAAGCGCGCGACCGGCGGGCGTGATGGTGAGTGAATAACCGAAGCCCATCACGATCCACAGCCCGATCAGGATCGGATAGGTCCGGGCGATCAGAGCGCCGGCCAGCAGAACGCAAGTCATGATCCCGGCCCCCATCAGCATGGCGGTGCGGTCCTTCAGTCGATTCAGGATGCGCGGAAGGACAACGGCCGCCGTCATGGACCCGATCCCAAACGCCGCGAGCGCCCATGCCGTCGCCTGTTGCGTAAGTTCGAACACGGACTGCACGATGACCACGGTGTTAACGAAGACCATGGCCCCGCCCGCCGCCGTGGCCAGACTCACCGCCAGCAGGCCGCGCAGTCGCGGCGTGAAGGCGAACAGCCGCACGCCGCCGGTCAGTCGCTTGAGGAACGGCAGGGGCTGAGACGATGACGGGCGTGGCAGAAGCGCCGTCACCACGAAGCCCGCCGAAAGCACGAAGCCGATCGCCGTCCCGACGAAGAGGTTGTTGTAGCTGATGACGGCCAGCAGCAATGCGGCGACCACAGGGCTCGCCACGCTCTCCAGATCGGCGGCGAGGCGGGAGAGCGACAGGGCCTTTGTATATTCCGCCTCATCCGAGAGAAGGTCGGGGATCATGGCCTGGAACGCTGGTGTGAAGGCGGCTGAGGCGACGTAAAGCACGGTCATCAGGGCGTAGACCTGCCAGGCCTGTCCGACGAAGGGCAGGGCGACCGCCACGGCGGCGCGAACGATATCCAGACAGACCAGCAGAGTCTTGCGCGGCAAGCGCGCCGCAAGGGCGCTCGCGAACGGGGCGACGCCGATATAGGCGATCATCTTGATGGCCAGGGCGGCGCCGAGGATCTCGCCCGCGTTCGCGCCCGCGAGGTCGTGCGCCAACAGTCCCAGGGCCACGGTCGCCATGCCCGTTCCCAGCAGGGCGGCGACCTGAGCGATGAAGAGATGCCTATATGCGGCGTTTCGAAGCGGAGAGAACATCTTTCAATGCCTGACTGACAGGAGTAAATGTTACGACGTAACATTGGAGAATATCGTTGTCGGAAGCCCTCACGCCTCGCCGTGCTGGAGACGTCCTGGGTGCCGGCTTGTCCGTGGTATGCCTGCTCCACTGTTTGACGGCGCCGGTGCTGGCGAGTGTTCTTCCGCTGGTGGGCCTAGCCACGACGGAATGGCTGCACGCGCTTTTCGCCCTGGTGGCGGCCACGTTCGCCTATCTGTCGATCCTGCGTCGCCCAAGCGTTGGGATCGCTGTCAAAGCCGTCGCGGTACTGGGGGTGGGGGCGCTCGTGTTCGGTGCGACGGAACTCGCGGGCCATGGCTGGACCGTCTGGAACACTGTGTTCGGCTCTATCCTCCTGATCTCCGCCCACATCGTTTCGATGCGCCGCATGTGAAGCTGATCGCCGGTCGGTCGGCGTGATTTCACCTTGCCGTATCCCCTCCAGGGGGATAGGTCAAATTCCATGGCTCATGTTTCTCACGCATCCCACCCTGACGTCATCAAGCGGCTCAAACGCGCCGAAGGTCATTTGCGGACTGTGATCGGAATGATCGAAGCGGAGCGGTCGTGCCTGGACCTAGCGCAGCAACTGCACGCGATTGAGAAGGCCGTCGCAGCAGCCAAGAAGACACTCATCCACGACCACATCGACCACTGCCTCGCCCACGCGGCCGAGGGCGATCCCGCCGAGGCGCGTCAGGCCATGGGCGAGTTCCGGGAAATCACAAAATATCTCTGATGGGCGTCTAGGCGACGACGGATCTTGATAGTGCGGAAATCAGCACGGTGCGCTCGCGAATGCCTGCTGCGGCGCTTAGCCGGTCTGACTGGAAGACTTCCTCAGAGATCTGATGCGTCTGGCTTAGGTCTGGAAGCGTGTGTGTTGTGGCCCGGCGGGCTTTTGCAACTGATCGATTCTGGTCCGGGTACCAATTTTCACCAAAAAATCAGATGCCATTCCAAATTTGAGCAGGTCTTAAGTGGTTTCGGCCCAATTTGAGCAGCTCTTAAGTGGTCGGCTTAAATGGTCGAATTCCTAGGACCCAACAATTGCGGGCTTGGAGTGAGCAGGTGTTAAGTGGTCCCGACAGGGTGCATTCTAATCGTCGAGGGTCAGCTTGCCCTCGAAAGGAATCCGATCAATCGGCTCCCACGGGCCGCCTAGATAGCGCCAGACGAGCAGGCCGTCAGCGAGAATGTCGAACGGCTCGAACTCCAGCTGAAGCTGCTCAAGCAGGTGTTTGGCGTCTGCGGGCTCGACCTTGTTCTGGACCGTGATGTGAGGTCGGAACGGGGCCTGATCCTGGCGAGTCAGCCAGGGCGAAAAGGCTTCCGCGAGTTGTCTACGCAGTCGATCCAGATCGGCGGACGCCAGGCGGTAGGCCACGCCACGCCCAAGGGACCACGGGACGCGCACATCGAGGCGGATCGGCGCCTGGCGTCGGCACGCCGACTTCAGCATCTCCAACACGAAGTTTTCCTGCGCGCCGGGGAGGGCGTGGAACAGGGTCAGATGGGCCGGGACGACGTTGCGGTGGCGGGGAAAGTGCGCCTGGCGCAAGGCGTCGAACCAGTCGAAGGCGCCGTCGTCCAGGGCTGCGGTGATGATGAGCGGCGCCGGGTCTGCCACGATCAAGCCTCCCGCCGGGCCAGACCGCGCCGCCAGGCGTGGGCGGCCGCGCGATGCAGTGTCGCGTGGCGGCGCGCCAGACGATCAATGTCGTGGTCGTATCCACCGCCGATGACGCCGACGAGCGGCGCGACCGCCAGACAGGTTTCAAGCACATAGGCGTCGCGCTCAGCCAATCCCTCGTCGCTGAGCGACAGCCGCCCAAGCCGGTCGCTTTCGTGCGGATCGACGCCGGCGATGTAGAAGACGAGATCCGGCGCAACGCGTTGAAGCAGGTCAGGCAGAACCTCTTTGAGCCGGGCGACATAGGCTACATCGCCGGTTCCGTCGGGCAGGTCGATATCCAGATCGCTGGGCCCCCTGCGCACCGGAAAGTTCTTTTCGCCATGCATTGAGAAGGTGAAGACGCGGGGCTCGTGCTCGAAGATGAAGGCGGTTCCATCGCCTTGGTGGACGTCCAGATCGACCACCAGGACCTGTCCGACTTCGCCACTGTCGATCAGGGCTCGCGCGGCCACGCCGATGTCGTTGAAGACGCAGAAGCCTGCGCCGCCCATGGGGCCGGCGTGATGGCTGCCTCCGGCTGTATTGCAGGCGAGTCCATGGCGAAGGGCGAGACGGGCTGCGGTCAGCGTGCCGCCGACGGCGGCCTGCGTGCGTTCGACGACGCTCTGCGTGATGGGCAGGCCGATGACCCGTTCGACCTTCGGCGGAACGCAGGCGTCCAGCACCTGGCGCACATAGTCGGGATCATGCACGGCCGCGAGCAGCGAGTAATCCGCAGGTTCAGGCTCCCACAGGCCATCCGGTCCGATCAGCCCTTCCTCTCTCAGCACCTCCAACAGGCGCGCATATTTCTGCATCGGAAAGCGATGACCCGATGGCAGTTCGGCGCTGTAGGCCGGGTGATAGACGATCGGGGGGAGGGGGCCTGGATCGGACATGGGTTTCGCAGACAACGCGCCGGCCATTGTGAGGCTGCATCTGAAAAGACAGCCGAACCCTCTCGCCGAAGGCCTCAGTCCGCCAATCGGTATCCGACGCCAGGCTCGGTCACGAGAAGAACGGGCTGGGCCGGGTCGGCCTCGAGCTTGTGACGGAGTTGGCCGACGACGACGCGCAGATATTGAACGTCGTCGGCGTGGCTGGCGCCCCATATGGTCTTGAGCAGGTAGGCGTGGCCCAGGACCTTGCCGGCGTTGCGGGCGAGGTAGGCCAAGACGTCGTATTCCTTGGGCCGCAGTTTCACCCGCTCGCCGGCGCGCGTGACGATGCGGCGGTCCAGATCGATCACGACATCCCCCGCCGTGACCGCTCCGCCCGCGACCGGCGTCAACGCGCCCTGACGCAGGCCGGCGCGGATGCGGGCCAGCAGTTCGCCGACGCCGAACGGCTTTTCGACATAGTCGTTGGCGCCCAGGTCCAGGGCCGTGATCTTCTCGGCCTCGCGGTCGCGGGCGGACAGGACGATGATCGGCCCCTGATAGAAGTCGCGCGCCCGCGTCAGCACGTCCTTGCCGTCCATATCGGGCAAGCCCAGGTCCAGCACGACGGCGTCGGGGCTCCACAGGGCGATGGCGCGCAACCCCTCCTGACCGCTGTCGGCGCGGCGGGGTTCATAGCCGGCAGCGTCCAGGGCGGGCGCCAGGAAGCGGTGGATCTGGGGTTCGTCGTCGATGACCAGAACCTGGGGGCGAACGGCGGACATCACAGCAGATCCGGGTGGGTGGCGATGGACTTGGGCAGGCTGATCAGGATGCGGGTTCCACGCTTGCCGTCGGCGTCGTCCTGGATCGGGCTGGCGGCGGCGATACGGCCGCGCATGGCCTCGACGAAACCCTTGGCGATGGCCAGGCCCAGGCCGGCCCCCTTGGCGCGGTCGGTGGATTCTTCCATGCGGCGGAATTTGTCGAACACCCGTTCCAACTCGGCGGTCGGGATGCCGCGTCCCTCGTCCTCGATGGAGATGACGACGGCGCCGCGATCCTCATAGGCCGCCAGTTCGATGGTCGTGCCGTCGGGGCTGTAGGCGATGGCGTTTTCGAGGATGTTGACCACCGCCTGTTCCAGCAGACCCGGATCGGCCTCGACCATGCTGAGCTGGGCCGGAAAATCGCGCGTAACCTTGCGTCGGCCCAGGCGGCGCGACACCCGGTCGGCGGCGGTGTTCAGGATGTCGCGCACATCGGTCCAGTCGGTGCGCACGTTCAGGCCGCCACCCTCCAGCCGGGTCATGTCCAGGAGATCGCCGACATAGCGCGACAGGCGTTCGGCCTCTTCGCGGATGCTGAGCAGCAGGTCGTCGCGGACCTCGGGCTTCAGGGTCGCGCCATAGTCGATCAGGGTCGTCGCCGAGCCCAGGACGGTGGACAGGGGCGTGCGCAGGTCGTGGCTGACCGAGTTCATCAGGGCGGCGCGGAAACGGTCGGCGCGGCGCAGGGTTTCGGTCTCCAGCGCCTGGCCGGCCAGATCGGCCCGCTCCAGCGCCACGGCCCCCTGATCGAGCAGGGCCAGGGCCAGACGTTCCTCGTCCGAGCCCGCCGCCACGGCCGAGGCGTCGACGCCCGCCACGCCGGCCCGGCCGCGAACGCCCTGCAAGGGCTGAAATCGCCATTGGGTCTGCGGCAGGGTGCCGGTGCCGTGGCCCGTGACCTCGCCGTGGGTCCAGGCCCAGCGGGCGGCGGCCATGGCGTCGGGGGCCAGAATCACGCCCTCGGGACTGGCCGCGGTCAGGACGATGTCCTCGCCGTCGGGCAGCAGGACGACGGCGCCCGCGCCGGCGGCGGCCGAGGCCTGTTCAGCCAGGCTGCGGGCTGTTGTCGCACGATCCTGGCCGGCCGACAGGGTCTGACTGGCGGCCAGCAGGGCCGAGACGGCGGCGGCGCGCCGCTGGGCCGCCCTGGCCTGTTCGCGCACCCGCCCCGCCAGGGCGCCGGTTCCCAGAGCTACGCCCCAGAACAGGAGCAGCGTCAAAAAGTCGGTCGGCGAACCGATTAGGAAGCTGTAGCGCGGCTGGAGGAACAGGAAGTTATAGGTCAAAAAGGCCAGGGTCGCCGCCGCCAGTGCGGGTCTGAGGCCGTTCAGCACCCCCGCCGCCACCACCGCCGCCAGATAGATGACGCCCAGGTCGACCCGCTCGAACCGGGTATCGAGCAACAGGGCCGCCCCCGTCGCCGCCAGAACGAACCCCGCCCCAGCCGGATAGCCGCGCCAGTCCAGCGCCGCCCGGACGCCAGACTTGGCCGCCGGTTCCGGCGCGGCCAGATCGCCCTCGGTCACGACGTGGACGGCGACCCCTTGCGCCTTTCGCAACAGTTCGGTCGCCAGCGCCCGGCCGGTCCATTCGGCGAACCGCCCGCCGCGCGTCTTGCCGATGACGATCTGGGTGACGTTGTTGCGGTGGGCGTGGTCCAGAACGGCGCGCACCACGTCGTCGCCGCTGATCGTCACGGGCCGTCCGCCCAGCTGCTCGGCCAGCTTGAAGGCTTCCGACAACCGTCCTGCCGAGCGGGCGTCGGCGCGCGATCCGCTGGGCCGCTCGACATGGGCGACCGACCAGGGGGCGTCCATCATCATGTCCGACATCCGCCGACCGGTCCGCACCAGGTAGGCGGTCATGGCGTCGCCGCCGACCAACACCAGAATCCGCTCGTTCGCCGCCCACGGCCCCGACACGCCCCGCTCGCGCAGGTGGGTCAGAAGCTGGTCGTCCACCGTCTGAGCCGCCCGCCGCAGGGCCAGTTCGCGCAGCGCCGTCAGGTTCTCGATCTTGAAGAAGTTTTCGGAGG
The DNA here is from genome assembly GCF_022654015.1 of Brevundimonas diminuta. NCBI lineage: Bacteria > Pseudomonadati > Pseudomonadota > Alphaproteobacteria > Caulobacterales > Caulobacteraceae > Brevundimonas > Brevundimonas diminuta. The sequence continues at coordinate 3,146,925 of NZ_CP073063.1, read as the reverse complement.
CCACCCGCGCCGTCTCGGGCACATAGACCTTGCCCTCGGCCAGACGCGCCCGCAGGTCTTCGGGCGTGATGTCGATGACCTCGATGTCGTCGGCGCCGGTGAGGGCGCTGTCGGGCACCGCCTCGCGCTGGCGCACGCCGGTGATGCGCAGGATGACGTCGGACAGACTTTCCAGATGCTGGATGTTCAGCGTGGTCCAGACGTCGATACCGGCGTCGCGCAGTTCCTCCACATCCTGCCAGCGCTTGGGATGGCGCGAGCCCGGCGCGTTGGAATGGGCGTATTCGTCGACCAGCAGCAGTTCGGGCCGTCGCGCCAGGGCGCCGTCCAGGTCGAACTCCATCAAGGCCCGGTCGCGGTGTTCGATAGGCGCGCGCGGCATGACGTCCAGCCCACGCAGCAGGCTCATCGTCTCCTTGCGGCCGTGGGTCTCAACCACGCCGACGACGACGTCCAGCCCCTCGGCCTTTCGACGGCGTGCGGCGCGCAGCATCTCATAGGTCTTGCCCACGCCGGGCGACATGCCCAGAAACACCTTCAGCCGCCCGCGCTTGCGGCGCGGAACGGCTGAAGTCGCGGGCGTTTCGGGCGCCGTTTCGGGCAATCAGCCCTCCGCCCCGAAGCGGGCGTCCAGCGCGCGATTGGTCAGCAGGACATTGACGTGCGGCTGGCCGATGAAGCCCAGGAAGGCCCCCTCGATGTGCGCGTCGATGATGCTCTGGACCTGTTGCACGGGAACGCCTCTGGCGCGGGCGATCCGCGCGGCCTGTAGCCGAGCGTAGGCCGGGGACACGTCCGGGTCGAGGCCCGAACCCGAGGTCGTCACCGCATCGGCGGGGATGACGCCGGGGCCGTCCTCGGCGCGGATCGTCTGGGCGCTTTCGGCCACGCGAGCGATCAGGTTCGGGTTCAGCGGCCCCATGTTGGAGCCGGACGAGGCGGCGGCGTCATAGCCGTCGCCCGCCGCCGACGGGCGCGGATGCAGGTAGGTGGCGCCGACGAAGGGCTGGCCGATCAGGGACGAGCCGACGACCCGCCCGCCGGCGTCGCGCACCAGGCTGCCGTTGGCCTGATCCGGGAAGGCGACCTGGGCGATGCCGGTGACGGCCAGCGGATAGGCCAGGCCCAGCAGCAGGGTGAACAGGGCCGTCATGACGAGGGCCGGGCGAAGTTGGTTGACCATGGTCGTCGCCTCAGAAGGTCGCCTTCAGCGTGGCTACGGCGCGCGCGCCGTAGATGTCGCCGAAGTCGTGTTGGTCGGTGTCGTGATAGCGCAGGTCCAGCGCCAGAGCGTCGGTCAGCTGGTAGGCCGCGCCCAGGTTCCAGGTGGTGTAGTCCAGGTCCGACGACACCCACTGACGCCCGACGGCGCCCGAGACGGTCCATTTGTCGGCCGGGCTGACCGCGCCGTTGACCTCGGCATAGGTCGCCTCGTCCTCGGCCGCGCCGAAGAAGTCGGGCGAATAATAGACGGCGGCGCCCAGGGTCGCGGGGCCAAAAGCGCGCGAGGCGGCGGCTTTGAACTCGACATAGTCATAGTCGGCGCCGTCCGGCTGACCGGCGTAGAGATAGCCGATCACGCCGAAATCCAGCGCGTAGCCGGCGACCTCGGGTCGATAGCCGGCATACAGATCGACCTCGGCGTCCGTGTCGTCGCCGAAATCGACGTTGGAGGCCCAGCCGCCGGCGTAGAAGCCGCTTCTGGTCAGATCGACGCCGGCCGAGAGGGCGGGGTTTTCCTGGGTCTGGCTGACCCCGCGGAAGACATAGTCGGAGGTGACGGCGACGTTGGCCGACACGTCCTGGGCCTTGGCTTCGCTGCATAGGCCCAGACCGGCGAGGCCGACGATACAGGCGGCGGCGAACCAGGCGTCGTTGCGGCCCGAGGCCCTGGAGAAGGATTTACGCATTGGATTTCTCTATTCGAACAGGATGGATGGCCATGGGGTTGGAGCGGGTGCGCGGATCGGTCTGCTGCAGCGTCGCCACGCCCCACATCACGGCGATGACCAGCACCGCCACGACGAGTTGCAGGATGCGAGAGACCTCCCGACGCATCACGCCAGACCCAGGCCGGAGATGAGCAGGTCGATCAGCTTTATGCCGACGAACGGGGCGATCAGCCCGCCCAGGCCGTAGATCAGCAGGTTGCGACCCAGAAGCGCGCCGGCGCCGATGGCCCGGTATTTGACGCCCTTCAGCGCCAGCGGGATCAGGGCGACGATGACCAGGGCGTTGAAGATCACCGCCGACAGGATGGCGCTCTCGGGGCTGTGCAGACGCATGACGTTCAGCGCGCCGAGCGATGGCAGGGCCACCACGAACATCGCCGGGATGATGGCGAAATATTTGGCCACGTCGTTGGCGACCGAGAAGGTCGTCAGGGCGCCGCGCGTGATCAGCAGTTGCTTGCCGACCTCGACGATTTCGATGACCTTGGTCGGGTCGCTGTCCAGATCGACCATGTTGCCGGCCTCGCGCGCGGCCTGGGCGCCGGTCTGCATGGCCACGCCGACATCGGCCTGGGCCAGGGCCGGGGCGTCGTTGGCGCCGTCGCCGCACATGGCGACCAGGCGACCCTTGGCCTGTTCGGCCTTGATCAGGCGCATCTTGTCCTCGGGCGTGGCCTCGGCAAGGTAGTCGTCCACCCCCGCTTCCGAAGCGATGGCGGCGGCCGTCACCGGATTGTCGCCGGTGATCATGACGGTGCGCAGGCCCATGCGGCGCAGGTCGGCGAAGCGCGCCTTCACGCCCGGCTTGACCACGTCCTTCAGGTGGATGACGCCGACCAGGACGCCGTTCTGGGTCACGGCCAGGGGCGTGCCGCCCGAGCGGGCGATCCGGTCCACGGCCTGGCGGAACTCGGCTGGGGCCGAACCGTCGATCAGGTTCAGATCCTTCAGCACCGCATCGACCGCGCCCTTCCTCCAGCTGTCCTTGCCGACGTCCAGGCCCGACTGGCGGGTGACGGCGGTGAAGGGAATGGCGACGGCGCCGGCGGGCTGATCGACCGAGACCCCGGCGTTGCGGCCCAGCTCGACGATGGAGCGGCCCTCCGGCGTCTCGTCGGCGAGCGACGCCATGACGGCGGCAGCCAAGGCGGCCTCGGGGCGCACGCCGGGAACCGGGATGACCTCGGTCGCCATGCGGTTGCCAAAGGTGATGGTGCCGGTCTTGTCGAGCAGCAGGGTGTCGACGTCGCCTGCCGCCTCCACCGCACGGCCCGAGGTGGCCAGCACGTTCACCTTCAGCAACCGGTCCATGCCGGCGATGCCGACGGCGGACAGCAGCCCCCCGATCGTGGTCGGGATCAGGGTGATGAACAGGGCGCCCAGCACCATCGGATCCAGATCGACGCCGGAATAGGCGCCCAGCCCCACCAGGGTCACGACCGCGATCAGGAAGATCAGGGTCAGGCCGGCCAGCAGAACGGCCAGGGCCAGCTCGTTCGGCGTCTTCCTGCGATCCGCGCCCTCGACCATGGCGATCATGCGATCGAGAAAGGTCGAACCAGGCTTGGCGGTGATGCGCACCTTGATCCAGTCCGAGACGACGGTCGTGCCGCCGGTGACAGCCGATCGGTCGCCGCCGCTTTCGCGGATCACCGGGGCGCTCTCGCCGGTGATGGCGGCCTCGTTGACCGAGGCGACGCCCTCGACGATCTCGCCGTCCGAGGCGATCACGTCGCCGGCCTCGACTAGGATGATCGATCCGACTTCAAGCTCCGAGGCGTTGGTCGGGACCACGCTGCCGGTCTTCGGATCGACAATCAGCTTGGCCTTGGTCGTGACGCGGGTGGCGCGCAAGGAGTCGGCCGCCGCCTTGCCCCGCCCTTCGGCGATGCTTTCGGCGACATTGGCGAACAGGACCGTCGCCCACAGCCACAGCGCCAGCTGCACCGCAAAGCCCGCCGACTGACCGCCCGCGATGGCGGCCGCCGCCGAGAGCGTCGACAGAAGCGCCACGATCCAGGTGGTGAAGATGACCGGATTGTTGATCAGCTTGACGGGGTTCAGCTTGACGAAGGCGTCGCCGACGGCGCGTCCGATCATCTGTCCCGAGAGGCCGCCCGCGAGAGGCGACGCACGGCCGCCCTCGCGCGGATCCAGAGTTATTTGTGTCATGTCAGGATGTCCGAAGGATCAGGCGCCGGCGACCGCCGCCAGCATCTGGAAATGCTCGACGATCGGTCCCAGGGCGAGGGCGGGCAGGAACTGCAGGCCGCCGAGGATGAGGATCACGCCGATCAGCAGGCCGATGAACAGGCCGTTGTCGGTCGGCAGGGTGCCGGGGCTGGGCGCCAGCTTGGGCTTGGCCACCAGACTGCCGGCGATGGCCAGGACGGCGACGGCCGGAATGAACCGCCCGAACAGCATCCCCAGACCCAGGGTCGTGTTCCACCACGGAGCGTTGGCGGTCAGGCCCGCAAAGGCCGAGCCGTTGTTCGCCGCCGCCGAGGTATAGGCGTACAGGATCTCCGACAGGCCGTGCGGCCCCTTGTTCAGCAGGCCCGCCAGCGCCGTCGGGAAGACGGCCGACACGGCGGTGAAACCCAGAATGGCCAGCGGCAGGATCAGCACCGCGATCATGGCGAACTGGATCTCGCGCGCCTCGATCTTCTTGCCCAGATACTCGGGGGTGCGCCCGACCATCAGGCCGGCGACGAAGACCGACAGCAGGGCCATGACGACCATGATGGCGATGCCCGATCCGATCCCGCCGGGCAGGATCTCGCCCAACTGCATCAGGAACATCTGCAAGCCGCCGCCCAGGGGCATATAACTAGCGTGCATGGAGTTGACCGAGCCGTTCGAGGCGCCGGTCGTGACCACGGACCAGACGGTCGAGGCCGGCGCGCCGAAACGGACCTCCTTGCCTTCCATATTGACCGAGGCGTCCACCTGGGCCGCGACCAGGGCCGGAGCCGGCTGGGTCTCGATCACATACATGGCCGCGCTGGCGGCGCTCAGCAGGATCACGGCGGCCGCCGCCAGGGCGCGGACGTCGCGTCCCGCCATGGCCGTGCGGCCGAAGGCGAAGAAGGCCGCCCAGCCCATGACGTTGATCGCCACCGCGGTCAGCAGATTGGTGATGGCGTTCGGGTTTTCGAAAGGATGGGCGCCGTTGACGTTGAAGACGCCGCCGCCGTTGATGCCCAGCTGTTTGATCGCCACCTGGCTGGCCGCCGGGAACAGCGGCAAGGTCTGAGACCCGCCCTCGACGCCGGTCGCCGTCACATGGGCCGCCAGGCTCTGGACGATGCCCAGACCCGACAGGGCCACGGCCAGGATCAGGGCGGCGGGCAGCAGGACGTACAGGGTCGTGCGTGTCAGATCGGCCCAGAAGTTGCCGACGCCCTCGCCGCGATTGGCCACGAAGGCGCGCGCCAAGGCCGCCGCGATCGTCGCGCCAGTTGCCGCCGAGACGAAGTTCTGCACCGTCAGGCCGACCATCTGGGTGAAGGTCGACAGGGTCGCCTCCCCGCCATAGCTCTGCCAGTTAGTGTTGGTCACGAAGCTGACGGCGGTGTTGAAGGCCAGATGCGGCGACACGCCCGCGAACCCTTGCGGGTTCAGCGGCAGCACGCCCTGCAGACGCAGGATCGCATACAGCAGGAAAAAGCCCGCCAGGTTGAAGGCCAAAAGGGCGCCGGCGTATCCCAGCCAGCCCTGGCTGCGTTTCGGATCGACGCCGGCGGCGCTGTAGAAGACGGCCTCTACCGGCTTCAGCACCGGATCCAGCCAGGTCCGCTCGCCATTCCAGACGCGCGACATATAAACGCCGATGGGCCAGCCGAGCATTACGGCCAGCCCAAGGGTCAGGGCGATCTCGCCCCATCCTTGCATGTTCATGAAATCCGTCCCGGTTCCTCAGAACCGCTCGGGCCGCAGCAGCGCCGCGACCATGTAAACGGCGACGACCAGCGCCCCCGCCCCCCAGAGCATGGCGATCATCGTCATACCCGTTTCAACGCTGTGGCCAGCAAGGCGAAGACGACGAACGCCCCCGCACCCACCGCCAGAAAAATCACATCGGCCAATCCGGCCTCCTCGCTCAAGTTCGAGCGGGAACAGACCACCGGGCGGCATAATGGCGCGATGCGAGTCCGGGCCGCCGACCTAAAGGATTCATAAAACCAGAGAAGCTGGGTCGGTCGCAGCGCGGGCGACGTGTGAAGGGCCGGCGGGCGGACGTTCTAATGCAAGGACGCGCTTGAGGATGCGCCGCGCAGGCCCCGGCCATGCGGCTTCAGATCAAATGAGAAAAGCGCGGCCTTGCGGCCGCGCTTCCAACTGTCTTTGTCGAGATGATCAGCCGCGACGGTTGTCGTAATCGCGGCGTTCGTAGCGGATCTGGGCCGAGAGGCGGTCGAAGCGACGGTCCAGGTCCTGGCGTTCCCAGGCGGTCAGGCCGCCGCGGCGGTAGTTGGCCTCCAGGCGCAGCAGGCTGTTGAACTCTCCGCGCAGACGGGTGGCTTCGCGGCGGCTCAGTTGGCCGTTGCGGACGCCCTGATCGATGCGGCGATCCAGGTTGGCCTGGCGGGCGTTGATCGACTGCCACGAGCCATAGCTAGCGTGATGGGGCGGGGCCGGGCGGTGGTAGGACTGGGCGAAGGACGGCGCGGCCACCGAGGCGGCGGCCAGGGCGATGGCGGGGACGATGAGCTTGCGCATGGCGATCTCCTCAAATGTTCTGCCGGTCGGGGTGACCAGCGATGAGGCGATTTGAGTACCCGGCAACTGAGCCGGTTCTGAACAGGATCGATCAGGTTCGGTTCATCTGGATGAAAAAGACGTCACACCGCCGTTTTCTGATTTGGTCTGCGGTTTGGAGCAGCGTTCGCTTTAAACTATACGACGTATTCAGCGCCCGTTCAGATGATCGGGACTAGATCGGTCGCCATGTTTCGTAAACCCGCCCCTCTCCTGATCGCCCCTCCGGCCTTGGCTCTGGCTCTCGGTCTGGCCTTTGCGCCCGTCATGACGACGTCGGCGCAGGCCCAGTCGCGCGACCAGGATCAGCGCTCGCAGGACCGTGGTCCGCGCGTCAGTCCCGACGAGGCCCGTCGTCGTGGCGGCGAAGCCGGCGGCGGTCGCCCGATCGACACCCAACCGCGCCGCGACGGCAACTATTCCGTCCTGGTCGAACGCGACGGCCGCGTGCGCGAGGTCGTGGTCGACGGCCAGACCGGACAGGCGCGTCCCGACAACAACAATCAACGTCGCAGGCCGAACTGATGCGCGTGCTTCTGGTCGAGGACGACGCGGATCTGTCGCGTCAGCTTAAGGCGGCGCTGGGCGACGCGGGCTATGCCGTGGACCATGCGCCGGACGGCGAGGAAGCCCATTACCTGGGCGAGAACGAACCCTATGACGTCATCGTCCTGGATCTCGGCCTGCCCAAGATCGACGGCGTGTCGGTGCTGGAGCGCTGGCGGCGCGAGGGTAAGACGACGCCAGTCCTGATCCTGACGGCGCGCGGCGCCTGGTCGGACAAGGTGGCGGGCTTCGACGCCGGGGCCGACGACTATCTGACCAAGCCCTTCCACACCGAAGAGCTGCTGGCGCGCCTGCGGGCTCTGTTGCGCCGTTCGGCGGGCATCGCCTCGGCGACCCTGTCGTGCGGCGGCCTGCGGCTGGATCCCCGCGCAGCGCGGGCCAGCGTCAACGGCGAGCCGCTGCGCCTGACCTCGCTGGAATACCGGCTGCTGCACTACATGATGATGCATCAGGGCCGGGTCATCAGCCGCACCGAGCTGGTCGAACACCTTTACGATCAGGACTTCGACCGCGATTCCAACACCATCGAGGTGTTCATCGGCCGGGTGCGCAAGAAGGTCGGATCGGACCGGATCGAGACCGTGCGGGGCCTCGGCTATCGCCTGACGCCGCTGGCGGGCGAATCCGACCCGGCGTGACCGAGGCGACGGCTTCGAAACCCAACGCCGACGCGCTCCACGACTGGGGCCGCTGGTTCGGTCGTCCCGGTCGCTCCCTGACGCGCCGGCTGATCTGGCTGGCCTCGGCCTGGATCCTGGTCGCTCTGGTGATTTCGGCGCTTGTGCTGACCCAGGCCTTTCAGGAATCCGCCCTGCGGCGTCTGGGCGCGATGCTGAACGAGACGATCGACGAGATCGTGGTCGGCGCCAGTCGCACGCCGCAAGGCGAGGCCATTCCGCAAATCCAGGACGCCAGAACTTTGCGGCTGCTGTCGGGCAAATACTGGCAGATCATGGAGGTTCGCCCTGACGGAAAGCTGGTCAGCCTGGCGCGGTCGACCTCGCTGTGGCGCTATGACCTGGCCCTGCCCGCCGATCTGCCCGCGCGTCTGGATGCGGCCTTCGGCGACGTCATCACCTTCAACACCACCGGCCCCAAGGACGACGCCGAGACGCGCGAACCGCTGCGCGTCGCCGCCAGCATGAAGTCCATCCCCCGGCACGAGCACCCGGTCATCTTCATCGCCGCGCTTGATCGATCCGACGTCGACGCCGACACACGCCAGTTCGCGCGCGTGACCTGGATCGCCTTCCTGATCCTGGGGCTGGGACTGGTATCGGCGGTCTTTATCCAGGTGCGGATCGGCCTGCGTCCCCTGTTCGACCTGCGCAACGAGATCGCGGACGTACGCAAGGGAAAGTCCGCCCGGATCGGTCGCTCCTATCCGCAGGAAATCCAGCCGCTGGCCGAGCAGGTCAATCGCCTGTTGGACCACAATCAGGAGGTCGTGGATCGCCAGCGCACCCACGTCGGCAATCTGGCCCATGCGCTGAAGACGCCGATCTCCGTGATGCTGGCCGAGGCGGGGACCAGCGAGGGCGATCTGCCCGAACTGGTGCGGCGCCAGACCAGGATCATGCAGGGCCAGGTCGATCACCACCTGCGTCGCGCCCGCGCCGCCGCCCGCGCCGCACACGGTCTGGGCGAGACGACCCCCGTCGCCGAGGTGCTGGACGAGCTGGCGGTGATGATCGAACAGGTGTTCCGCGACAAGAACGTCGAGATCGACTGGCGCGCGCCCGACAGCCTGTCCTTCCTGGGCGAGCGTCAGGATTTGCAGGAAATCCTGGGCAATCTGATCGAGAACGCCGCCAAATTCTCGAAACGCCGGGTGCGCGTTTCGGCGGGCGGCAGCGGCCTGGGGCAGATGATCCTGGTGGTCGAGGACGACGGCGCCGGCCTGCCGGCGGATCAGCGCGACACCGTCATGCAGCGCGGCGCGCGGCTGGACGAGAGCGCGCCGGGGTCGGGGCTGGGCCTGTCGATCGTGGACGACCTGACGCGCGCCTATGGCGGGCGGCTGATGCTGTCGGACAGCGACATGGGCGGGTTGAAGGCGGTGCTCGAACTGCCGGCCGCCCAGGTCGATTAGGGCTGCAGGTCGTCGCCCCGGCGGTAGCATTCGCATGCCGCCCGCTCCAGGGCCGCCCGATCCAGCACCGTGATGCGACCGCGCGAATAGACGATGGCGCCCGCCTTCTGAAGCCCCTGCGCCGCCTCGTTCACCGTGGTCCGCTGCGAGCCCAGCATGGAGGCCAGATACTCCTGCGTCAGGTTCAGGGTGTCGCCCTCGACCCGATCGTGGCAGCGCAACAGCCATTTGGCGAACCGCTGGCCAGCGTGATGCAGGGCGTTGCAGGCCGCCGACTGCTCCAACTCGCCCTGAAGCCGCGCCATGTAGTCGGCGATGGCGTCGCGCACGCCCGGCCGCTGAGCCGACAAGGCGCGGCACTTGGCGGCGTCCACCCGGCGCGCCGTCCCGGCGACCTGAGCCACGCTGCGGGTGTGGGCATGGTGCGGCACGACCGAGGCGACGACGCCCAGCACGCCCTCGCGCCCGATCATGACGGTCTCCACGGTCCGGCCGTCTTCCAGCACCGCGACCGACGAGCAGAAGCCGCTGTCGATGAAATGCAGATGTTCGATGGGGTCGTCAGGCTCGCTGAACACATGGCCGGGCGCGAATTCCACCGGCGTGGCTATGGCGAGGAGTGCGTCGCGATCGTCGGGGTTCATTCCCTGGATCAAGCGGTTGCCGGACGAAAGGCGGTTCATGAGTTCGCGCATAAGGCGATCTGAGCGTGGCGTCTGTCGAATCTCGACACAGCGTTGCTATATATCACGCGGCTTTCTGGGGAAAAGTCGTGTCTTTACTGCGTTGTGTACGCGATCGGGCAGAGCGCGACGGGGCTTAGCGGGTGACGCGGCCGACCAGACGGCCGGCTTCCAGCACCTCGACGCCCGTGCAGGAGGCATGACGCGACAGTTGAGACTGCGCGGCTTCCAGCGCCGCCGCATCGTCGGCGCCGTCGAAGAAGTCGAGCATCGGACGGCGATCCGCCTCGTCGAAAAAGTGAAACTCGTAGATGTTCAAGCGAACGGCTCCCCAAGGGCTCGAACCCTAGCGGCATACGCCATGCGGAGTCTGTCAGATGTCGACACAGGGTCGAAGCGGAGCCTTTGCCTTGGCCGGCGCGTTGAGGGCGTCCTGACGTGGGAGACATCATGAACGCCGCCAAGACGCTTCGCCTGCCGCCGCTGGCGACCCTGATCGAATGGGCGGCGCGGGTCGGCTATGGGGCGCGAGGCTTCGTTTACCTGTCGGCTGGGGCGCTGACCCTGCTGGCGGCGACGGACCGGATCGGCGATGCGGTGGGGACCAGCGGGGCGGCGGGCTGGCTGGCCGAGCAGCCGTTCGGCAAGGTCTGGCTGGTGCTGCTGGGACTGGGTCTGTGGGCCTTCGTCGGCTGGCGGGTGTTGCAGGCGGTGTTCGACGCGGATCACGAAGGGACGGATCTGAAGGGCTGGACGACGCGGGCGGGTCAGGCGGTCAGCGGCCTGTTCTACGGCGTGCTGGCGTCGGGGGTGTTCGAATATCTGGACGAGTTCGGCGAGGCGACCAGCGCATCCTCCGCCCAAGCCGAGAGCGTGGCCGAGAACCAGGAGAAGGCGGCCATGCTGCTGGGGATGCCGTTCGGCGAGGTGTTGCTGATCGGGGCGGGGCTGGTGGTGCTGGGCGTCGGCGTCGGCAATATCGTCAGGGCCATCCGCGACGACTTCGACGACGCCCTGGCCTGCCCCAAGGCCTTCTGCGGCACGGCGACGGCGCTGGCGCGGGCGGGCTATGCGGCGCGCGGGTTCGCCTATCTGCCGCTGGGCGTATTCGTGGTTCTGGCAGGGCTGCACGCACGCTCGGGCGAGGTGACGACGACGGCGGCGGCGCTGGACGCGCTGGAGGCCCAGCCGGGCGGATCGTGGATCCTGGGGCTGACGGCGGCGGGGCTGATGGCCTTCGGCGCATTCGCCTTCGTGGAGGCGCGCTGGCGGCGGATCCGCCCGCCGAGGGATTTGAGCCTGGGCTAGGCCCTTGCCGGTCGGCGCAGCGTCGCCATATCCGGAAAGCAACACCCGCTGTTCCAGAAGGCCGCGCCATGAACGCTCCGCTCAAGACCCTGAAGATCGACTTCGTCTCCGACGTCGTCTGCCCCTGGTGCGTGGTGGGGCTGCGCGGGCTCGACACGGCCCTGGACACGTTGAAGGACGAAGGAATCGCCGCCGACATCGCCTTTCAGCCGTTCGAGCTGAACCCCCAGATCGCGCCCGAGGGCGAGAACATCGTCGAACACATCGGCCGCAAATACGGCGCGAGCCCTGAGCAGTCCGCCGCCAACCGCGCCATGATCCGCGAGCGGGCGGGCGAGGTGGGCTTCGACATGCGCATGACCGACGACAGCCGCATCTGGAACACCTTCGACGCCCACCGGCTGCTGCACTGGGCGCATGAGACGGCGCCAGACAGGCAGAAGGCCCTGAAACAGGCCCTGTTCACCGCCCACTTCACCGAGAACCGCAACCTGACCGACGCCGGGGTCCTGACCACCGCCGCCGAAAAGGCCGGGCTGGACCGGGCCGAGGCGGGCGAGGTCCTGGCCTCGGGCCGCTACGCCCAGGCCGTGCGCCAGGCCGAAGACCTGTGGCGCGCGCGCGGCATCACCTCGGTCCCGGCTGTGGTGGTCGAGGGCAAATATCTGATCTCGGGCGGCCAGCCGGCCTCGGTTTTTGAAGAGGCCCTGCGCAAGATCGCGTCGGAGGTCTAGGCCATCTCCTCCCTGCGCAGCGGGGAGGTGGCGCGGCGCCGCTTGGCGCCGTGACGGAGGGGTTCCTTCTGTAAAATCGACGTCTGTGGGTCCTCAAGAGCCCCTCCACCCCGCCCAGAGGGCGCGGTCCCCCTCCCCATCGCAGGCGATGGGGAGGAGACGGTCAGTCCGGCGGTCGGGCGACAAAAACACCGTCTATTTCGTCTAATTCGTCTGATCTCGGGGCCGGTTTCAGGTCGTCGAGCGCTTCGAGGCGGGCCATCAGGGCGTCGCGGCCGGCGTAATCGCCACGTTTGAGGGCGCAGGCTTCGCGGGCGATCTGACCGACCTGTTCGGCGACGGCGGCGGCGCGTTCGCCCAGGTCGGGTTCCCTGGGTTGGGCCGGGGGCTTTGCAGGCGGCGGGGCGGGCGGGGACGGCGGCGGGGCGGCCGCCATCCGCGTCAGGTCGGCGTGCAGCCGCACCCAGCGCGCGGCCTCCAGCGCGCGCCCGGCCTGAAGCGCCCGGTTCAGCCGCACCAGGGCGTGGGCCGCCATGGCGCCATAGTCGGGCAGACCCTCGGCCGTCTCGGCCTCGAGGTCGATGGGCTCGCGAAGGGGATCGGGCTGATCCTCGCGCCGCCAGCCCGCGTCCCTGGCGCGGGCGCGAAAGGTGCTGACCGCCATGCCATAGACGGCGCTGACCTCCTCGGCCGTGGAGCCGGCCAGATAGGCCGTGCCCGCCGCCTCCCACGCCTCTTTCGACAGGCGGCGATAGGCCCGGTTCTGCACCCGGTCGGCTGCGCGCGCGTCGGGGTCCGAGGTCACCAGGTCCGGCAGCCGCAACAGATGCATCGGCAGGCCGTGCGCGCGCCAGAAGGCCGCCTCGGCCTCGGGCGAGGAATCGTGATGCAGGGCGTCGCGATACGTCTGCTCCAGACCCGCCTCGCGCAGGACGCGGATCTGATCCAGCGCCTGCTGGGTCATCGCATCGTAAAACGGATCGCGCGGCCCCTCGAACCCGCCGTCGTCATAGCTGTGGTCGTCGTCCATCCCATCCCCGGCCAGTCGCCCGCGCCCGACACAGGACGCGCCGCCAGTCTAAGGCCGCCCCGAACCGTGATCGGGTAGAGGGCGTCGATTTCGCGAAAGGCGAGGGATTTCAACGGCCGGGGCCGGGACCTCGTGCATAGGTAGAGGGGCTAGCTGTGCATCCCTCCCTTTCGTCATTCCGGGCGAACCCTCGCTAACGCAGAAAGCGGTTGATGAAAGTGATCTTGCCCGCCCCGTTCGGTCCCGCAAGGAGAACGAGGCGGGCATGAATGCAATCTGATTAGAATGGCCAGTTTCCGCAGGTCTTAAACGACTGCGAGATACCAAGGACACAAATCCACCTGGCGTTGCAAATGTTGCATCCGGAAGTATACTCCACGTATTGGCCGCGGAGGCTCGTGAAAGGAAACGCCGTTGGTATACCGATACGTCCCACTGATACGCAGTAAAGCTGGTGAAGCCACTGCGCTCGCTAACTTGCAGCCAGCTACGAAGGCACGAGTTTTTCCTGTCATTCATCTAACCAGCACAGTAGCCGCGCAGTTCGCTAACCGCCTGATAGCCGGCTGGGCCGGTCATCCGATCGCTATCGATGGGCTCTTTAACTTCAGCGAAAACGGATCAGCCACAGACATGGTTAATCTGATCACAGAACTCCGCAATGGGGGCGTTCCGGCGCAGCCATCGTTTGAGATAAATGCTCCTGCGGCCTATGTGACAGCGGTGCTGCCGCAGGCTGCAGCATTTGGATCTGTAGTGAAAGTTCGTTTGGGGGATTTGCCCTCACTGCTCGGTTGGTGCGCCGCCAACGGACTATCTGCTACGGATACAGACGTCATACTGTGCGCTGGTCACTTGCCTGCTCTTGGAGCGGGGGTGATAGACCCTGTCGTAACTCACGCCCTTCAAAACTTTCCCGGAGCAGGCACATGGAGGTCAGTAACGCTGGCATCATCAGCTGCTCCGAAGGACCACACCGGCCTCGTCATCGGCCCCAACATTCTGCCGCGAATGGATTGGCAGTTGTGGCAGAATGTCCACGCGGCGGCTCCTTTCCAAGTGGATTTCGGCGACCACGGTATTGGACATCCCGATATGACTGAACCACCTGGCGTCGCTATGGCGCGTGCCACGGTCAGTGCTCGCTACACGCGAGACAACGATTGGCTGGTGATTAAAGGACGCCCAACGTCTGGTGCTACGGGCCAACCTATGCGCGTACAGTATCGTGCTCACGCTAACACGTTCCTGACCTCACCGGGATTTGGAGGACTGCCAGCGTGTTGGGGAGATACGCGAGTTGGGCTCTTTGCAACTTCGACAACCAGTTCCGGAAGTCGGACATCGTGGGTGGAGCTAAGCGCTAACCGCCACATGGAGTTGGTCGTCGATAGGCTGCCCTAACCATCCCTGACGGCGTTTAAGAGCGCTGCGAACTTCAAAGCGAAGATCATCCAAGCTTAGCACTTCACACAGGCGGCCGTGCAACTGCGCGGCCGTCTTGCTCTTCCATCCGCTGCTCAGGCTGCGCCTAGTTAAGATTTCCAGTGCCTCGTCGCGCCAGAGAGTCTGTGCAACTATCAGTGGGTCGTGTTTCGGGTTAAGCTTGGCGTCTCGAGCTTTATAAAGATGCACTTTGCTGCCGACAGATGTAGCTACGTGAACGCCCCACCATTTCGGGACGAGCTTGCGGGCTTCTCGCGAATGCTTTGAGCCGACCACAAGATGCACTCTGTCGAACAGTCGGCTATAGAGTTCAGCTTGCTGAGGCAGGCGAGCAAGCGTGTCTTTGTCGCTCTTGAGTTCATAACCGACCAACTCGCCATTTATGACCGCTATATCGACGCGGACGGAGCCCGACCAAACGCCCATCTCCTCGACGATGCGGGTATCATGATCGCCAGCGTGCTCCGCTGCGAGCAGCTCACGAACAGCTAGACGAACATCTGCGTCACGCATCGCATTCTCTCGCGCCGTTACAGGGCTACCGTAGCCCACTTTTCGGATCAGCGGCGTGTCCTATTGGACTCGGCTGCAAAAAATCAAGACTCAGCTCACACCTTCACCTCCACCACCCCGCCGCCGGCCCGAAACTTCGCGCTCATCTCCGCCATGCCGGCTTCGGCTTCCGACAGGGAGGCGCCGGCGTCGTTCTGGGCGGCGGCGGCGTCGCGGATGTCCTGGCTGATCTTCATCGAGCAGAACTTGGGGCCGCACATGGAGCAGAAGTGGGCGGTCTTGTGGGCCTCCTTGGGCAGGGTGGCGTCGTGGTATTTGCGGGCGGTTTCGGGGTCCAGGCCCAGGTTGAACTGATCCTCCCAGCGGAACTCGAACCGGGCGCGTGACAGGGCGTCGTCGTGCAGGCGGGCGGCGGGGTGGCCCTTGGCCAGGTCGGCGGCGTGGGCGGCGATCTTGTAGGTGATGACGCCGTCCTTGACGTCCTGACGGTCGGGCAGGCCCAGGTGCTCCTTGGGCGTGACGTAGCAGAGCATGGCCGTGCCGAACCAGCCGATCATGGCCGCACCGATCGCGGAGGTGATGTGGTCATAGCCCGGCGCGATGTCGGTGGTCAGGGGGCCAAGCGTATAGAAGGGCGCCTCGTGGCAGTGCTTCAGCTGCTCGTCCATATTCTGTTTGATCTTGTGCATCGGCACATGGCCGGGGCCCTCGATCATGACCTGGCAGCCCTTGGCCCAGGCGATTTTCGTCAGTTCGCCCAGGGTGCGCAGCTCGGCGAACTGGGCCTCGTCATTGGCGTCGGCGATGGAGCCGGGGCGCAGGCCGTCGCCCAGGCTGAATGACACGTCATAGGCGCGCATGATGTCGCAGATGTCCTCGAAATGCTCGTAGAGGAAGCTCTCCTTGTGGTGGGCCAGGCACCATTTGGCCATGATGGAGCCGCCTCTGCTGACGATGCCCGTCACCCGTTTCGCCGTCATCGGCACGAAGGGCAGACGGACGCCCGCGTGGATGGTGAAATAGTCCACGCCCTGTTCGGCCTGTTCGATCAGGGTGTCGCGAAACACCTCCCACGTCAGGTCCTCGGCTATGCCGCCCACCTTCTCCAGCGCCTGATAGATGGGGACGGTGCCGATGGGGACGGAGCTGTTGCGGATGATCCAGTCGCGGATGTTGTGGATGTTGCGGCCCGTCGACAGGTCCATGACGTTGTCGGCGCCCCAGCGGGTGGCCCAGACCAGCTTGTCGACCTCGTCGTCCACGGAGGAGAGGACGGCCGAGTTGCCGATGTTCGCATTGATCTTCACCAGGAAGTTGCGGCCGATGATCATCGGCTCGACCTCGGGGTGGTTGATGTTGTGCGGGATGATGGCGCGACCGCGCGCGATCTCTTGCCGCACGAACTCGGGCGTCACGAAGTCGGGAATGGCGGCGCCGAAGTCCTCGCCGTCGCGGATGCAGGGGCTGTTCTGCTCGCGGCGCAGGTTCTCGCGGATGGCGACATATTCCATCTCGGGCGTGATGATGCCGGCCTTGGCGTATTCGTACTGAGTGACCGGGCGACCCTCGACGCCCTTGAAGACGCGGTGGTTGGAGGTGTCGAAGCGCGGGGCCAGGTTCTTGCCCGACGCATGGCCGTTGTCCTCGGGCTTGACCTCGCGCGGGTTGGCGACGGGGGCGATGTCGCCGCGATCCAGCTGCCAGCTGGATTTGACGTGGGGCAGACCGCGCTTGATGTCGATGGCGACGGTCGGGTCGGTGTAGGGGCCCGATGAGTCATAGATGGTCACCGGCGGCTCGTTGGCGCTGGGGTGGACGGCGACCTCGCGGAAGGGGACGCGGATGTCGGGATAGAGTTCGCCGGCGACATAGACCTTGCGGCTGCCGGCCCGTTCGCCGGTCGGGATGGTCCCAGTCTCGCGCATGACCTGCTCGCGGGCGTCCTTCAGAGCGAGCTCGACATTGGGCTCTTCGGGCAGGGCGGGCGGGGTGACTTGGATGTTCATGGCGGCCTCAAACGGTTTGAGGTCCGCCGACGTCGGGCGCGAGGGTCCTGTGACGTCAGGACCGATAGCGTTACTCATCCCTTCGCCGGCATGACCCGGATCAGGTTCGACGGGTCAGAGGAGAAACCTCTATCTCAGCCGCTCGATTGCGACCCCCCGGAGAACGTTTGCAGGCTAACCCGCGTCGCGGCGGATGTCGAGTTGTCCGAAACCGCACATAAGTCCTTGTAGGCGTGGCGGATTTATTGGGCTATGCGCAAGGCCTGGGCCGGGCGCCGGCGTCGCATGGGTGAAACGAGGATATGAGCCTGAACCTGGAACGCGTCCTCTACACCAGCCGCGCGCGGGGCAATTCGGACAGCCTGATGATGCAGGTGGACATCCTGGCCACCTCGCAGCGGAACAATGCGCGCGACGAGCTGACCGGGGCGCTGCTGATCCACGACGGGCGGTTCCTGCAGGTGCTGGAGGGCGCGGCGCAGGATCTGGACCGGCTGATGACGCGGCTGGCGGGCGATCCGCGCCATGACGAGGTGGTGGTGATCGAGCGCAAGCCGATCCCGGCGCGCGGCTTTTCCGGCTGGGCCATGGCCAGCGTGCGCGTGACCCCGGCGCTGGAGGAGACGCTGCGGGCCACGGTGGACGGCGCCGGCGCGCCTCAGCAGACGGTCGAGCGGATGCAGGACGCGGTGCTGGCCCAGGCGGCCTGAACGCCGTCTAGGGCGCCGACCAGCCCTTGACCGAGACGGCCGCTGCGCGCGGATCGGCGTCGAAGCGGAGGTAGGCCTTGGCGTGGCCGTGGCCGGGGACGTAGTCCAGGCTGGCGGTCGCGGTCTGGTCGCCCAGAACCCCTTCTATATCTACGGCGGCGGCGGTGTCGTCGCCGTCGTTCTGGACCCGGACGGTCGCGACCTGGCCTGCGGCGGTGACGTCCACGGCGACGATGCGGGCGCTGAGCGCGGGCGGGGCCGTGGGCTGGAGCGCCTCCCACACCACGATGCCGATGGCGGTCAGGGTGATGACGGCGCCGAGCAGGGCCATGCCCCATTGCAGCAGAGGGCGGGTCGACGCGGCGGGCTTCTTCTTCGTGGGCATGGGGTCAGACCAACAGACGGGCGGCGGCGGCGCCGATGGCGGCGGGGAAGCCCAGGACGACCATGGTCTGGACCACGCCGGCGACGGCATGACCGTCGGTGCGGCCGAACAGGAACAGGGTGAACAGGCTGACGGCCAGGGCGATGGCGTAGCCGGGCAGGGTGAAATGCAGGAAGGCCTTGATCGGATGATCGGCCTCTTCCTGACCGGCGAAGCCCGCCTTGAAGACGATCAGGTGCAGCAGGAGGATGGACACGGCGATCAGGGCCAGGATGTGGGCGGGCGTGGCCTTGTAGGCGATCAGGATCATCTCTTCGGTCGGGGCCACGTTCAGGGCGAAGAACAGGGCGCCGGCCGCCATCAGGAACAGTTCGCCGAAATAGGAGGCCTGATCCTCATCCGTGTCGCCTCCGCCATCCCCGCTGAGCTGACGCCGGGCCAGAAGCGCGCCCATGGCGCCGGGAACGGCCTGAAGCGCGACCATGCCCAGACCCTCGCGCGGCGGCGCGTCCCATTCGACGACGCCGAACAGGATCAGCAGCACCGAGGCGGTGATGAAGCCAACGGCCAGGGCCACGGCGGTGTCCAGCGCATCGTTGACCGGCCCGCGTCGCTTGGAGAAGCCGGCGTAATAGGCCAGGCCGTAAAGCAGCGGCAGGCCGGCGACAATGAAGGTCAGCAGCCGCCAGCGGTCCATGATCACGCCCTGCGCCCACATCTCCATCGTCATCAAAAGCGGGATGTTGAACACCAGGGCGCCGGCGAAGGCGCGGCCCAGATCGCGGACATAGGCGCGCTCGCGTTGCAGATCCAAGGGCGGCGCGGCGGCGGTCATGCGGCGGCAACGCTTGGACATCGGCTTTGGCTCCGGGCCGCTTGTCGAACGGCGTTCAGGCGGCGTTCATTCGCAGCCAAGCTTAGTCGCGTCATCGAGGGAGAGGGGACGATGAAACAGATCAAGACGACCGCCATCCTGGCGGTCATGGCGTGCGCGGGATTGACGGCCTGCGCCTCGGTGGAGGTCGGCGGCGAACCGATGGCCCTGTCGCCCGTCATGGCCGAACAGGCGCGAATCGGCAGCGTCACGACCACGACCGGCTGGCTGGATGCCGAGGACGACTTCGCCGACACCTTCAACGCCGAGGTGCTGAACGAAATGGGGCTGTGCGCCGGCGGCCGGCATCGGCTGAACCTGAACATCCATGTCGAGGCGCTGAGCCGGGCGCCGCGCCTGGCCATTCTGGCCGGCGATCGCGCCGAACACCGGATGCGGGCGACCGCCGAATTGCGCGACCCGGCGCAGGGCGGTCAGGTGGTCGGGCGTTATCCGCTGGTCGTGACGGTGGATGCGGGGGCCGGGGTGCTGGACGCCCTGATGGACCGGCAGGCGGTCACGTCCCACGCCTTCGCGCAAGCTCTGTGCGACGCCGCCTTCGTCGCGCCGACGCGTGTGGCCGAGGCCGGCGCGCCGGGCTGAGGCCGAGGGCGGGGCGAAGGGGCGGGCGGCCTGGGTCTGGCGCTTTTGAATGTCACGGGCGCGGGCTATCAAGACGTCGAACAGGAAATCGTCTCATGCATCTCGCCCGTTTCGCCCGCATCCGCCTGGCCCATCTGCCGACGCCGCTGGAGCCGCTGCCCCGGTTGTCGGAAGAGTTGGGTCTGGATCTGTGGATCAAGCGCGACGACTGCACCGGCCTGGCCGGCGGCGGCAACAAGACCCGCAAGCTGGAGTTCCTGCTGGGCGCGGCGTTCGAACAGGACGCCGACACCCTGGTGACGCAAGGAGCGGTGCAGTCGAACCATGTGCGCCAGACGGCGGCGGCGGCCGCCGCCCACGGTCTGGCCTGCGAGATCATTCTGGAAGAGCGGACGGGGTCCAAGGCGACGGACTATGTCGGCAACGGAAACGTGCTGCTGGACCGGCTGTTCGGCGCGACCCTGCGCACCGTGCCGGGCGGTACGGACATGGTCGCCGAGCTGGAGAAGACGGCGGCCGAGGTGCGGGCGCGGGGCGGCAAGCCCTATGTCATTCCCGGCGGCGGATCGAACCCTACGGGGGCGCTGGGCTATGTCGATTGCGCGCGCGAGATCGTGGTCCAGGCCGACGAGATGGATCTGGAGGTCCACCGCATCGTGACGGCGACGGGCAGCGCGGGCACCCATGCGGGCCTGGTCGCCGGGCTGGCGGTTATGGGGGCGGACATTCCCGTGCTGGGCATCGGGGTGCGGGCGCCCAAGGACAAACAGGAGGCGAACGTCTTCAAACTGGCCGAGGAGACGGCCGCCCTGCTGGGCCAGCCCGGTCGGGTCACGCGGGAGATGGTCGTCGCCAACTGCGACTATGTCGGCGAGGGCTATGGCCTGGTCGACCAGGGAGTGATCGACGCCCTGACCCTGGCCGCGCGTCTGGACGGGATCGTGCTGGACCCGGTCTATTCCGGCAAGGCGATGAAGGGGCTGATCGCCCTGGCGCGGGCCGGCCGGTTCAAGGGCGAGACGGTGGTGTTCCTGCACACTGGCGGAGCGCAGGGGCTGTTCGGCTATCAGACCGAGATCGAAGGGGCGCTGTAGGCGCGCCGTCCGTCATGGACGCGCGCGAGGCGACGCTGGCGCTGCTGGCCGCCCGGGCCGAGGACGCCACCGTCTGCCCCAGCGAGGTCGCGCGGGCGGTTGCGGGCGAAGACGGCGCCTGGCGCGAGGCGATGCCTGACGTTCACGCTGCGGTGGACGCCCTGGTGGACGCGGGCGCGGTGCGACTGAGCTGGAAGGGGCGGCCGCTGGCGCTGCGCGCGGGGCCCTATCGGATCGCTAGGGCTCGAGGCGGTGAAAACGGGGGCGGCGGGTGACGGTGCGCGAGATCGAACCTGTCCCGCCCGCGCTGTCTTGGGCGGCGGTGTTTCTGCGGTTCTTGCGGTTCGGGCTGCTGGCGTTTGGCGGGCCGGTGGCGCAGATCGCGATGATCCGGCGCGAGCTGGTCGATCAGGACCGTTGGATGTCCAGCGCGCGGTTCAACCGGCTGCTGGCGGTGTTGCAGGTCCTGCCGGGGCCGGAGGCGCACGAGCTGTGCGTGCATATGGGCATGCGGGCGCGGGGGCGGATCGGCGGCCTGCTGGCGGGCTTGGGGTTCATGCTGCCGGGGCTAACCCTGATGCTGGGGATCGGCTGGGCCTATGTGGCGCTGTCGCCGGTCGTGGGCCTGCTGGGCGGAGCGTTCCTGGGGGTTCAGGCGGCGGTGGTGGCGGTGATCGTGCGCGCCGTCTGCAAGATCGGATCGCATATTCTGGAGGATCGCTGGCTGTGGGCCGTCGCCGTCGTCGGCTTTGCTGCGACCCTTGCGGGAGCGGCGTTCTGGATCGCGCTGGCGGCGGGCGGGGCGGCCTATGTGCTGGTTCGGGCCGGGCGGGTCGGCCTGGCGGGCGGTGTCATGGCCATGGCGGGCGTCGCAACCTTGGCGATGCAAGGGCTGGGGGACGGCGGGCCGGTGTTCGCACAGACGGCGGGGCCGGCGGGCGACGTCGGCGCAGCCGCGATGTTCTGGACGGGGCTGAAGGCAGGGCTGCTGACGTTCGGCGGCGCCTATACCGCCATTCCCTATGTCCGCGCCGATACGGTGGGGCGCGGGCTGATCGACGATGGGGCGTTTCTGGACGGGATCGCCTTTGCGGGAGTGATCCCGGCGCCGCTGGTGATCTTTTGCACCTTCGTCGGCTTCGTCGTCGCGGGCTGGGGCGGGGCGCTGGCGATGACGGCCGGGGTGTTCGCGCCGGCCTTCGCCTTTTCGATGGTCTTCTATGAGCGGCTGGAGGCGGTGGTCGAGGACCGGCGGCTGCACGATCTTCTGGCCGGGGTCGCCGCCGCCGTCGTGGGGATCATCGCTGCGACCAGCGTGGAGCTGGGCTGGGCGACCTTGCAGCGGGCGCCGTCGATGGCGGCGGCCGTGGCGATCTTTGCGGTAGCCCTGGCGGTGGCGTGGGCCTGGAAGAGCCGCTACGCCATGCCGGCAGTTCTGGCCGCCGCGGCGGTCGTGGGATGGGGCGTGATGCGATGAGCAAGATCCTGGGCGTGATCGGCGGCATGGGACCGGCGGCGACGGTGGCGTTCCTGACGCGGGTGCAGGCGCTGACGCCGGCGGACGGGGACGCCGACCACATCCGGGTGGTGATGGATATGAACCCCCAGGTGCCCGATCGCAACACGCGGCCGGGCGAGGCCGAGGTGGTGCTGGGGCAGATGGCCGAGGGGCTGGCGGCGGCCGGGGCCGAGGTGATCGCCATGCCCTGCAACACCGCCCATGCCCAGGCGGGAGCCATCCGCGCGGCGTGCGAGGCGAAGAGCCTGCGCTTCATCGACATGATCGCGGCGACGGCGGACGCGGCGGCGGCGTCAGGCGCCAAGCGGATCGGCGTGCTGGCGACGCCGGGGGGCGAGCGGCTTTACATTGAGGCGCTGGCGGCGCGCGGTATCGAGACGGCGCTGTTGGAGGGTGCGGACCGCGACGCCTTCATGGGCCTGGTCTATGGGGTCAAGCGCGGCGAGGTCGGCAAGGCGGCGCGGGTAGGGATGTTGCGGCTGGCTCAGACCCTGGTGGACGCGGGCGCGCACGGGCTGATCGCCGGCTGCACGGAGGTGCCGCTGCTGCTGAGGGCCGAACATGCGCCGATCCCCCTGACGGATTCGGCCGAGGTGCTGGCTCAGGCGTGCGTGAAGGCGTGTCGGGTGTAAGGCGCGGTTGCGGCTTGCTCCACGCGGCCGGCCTGCCTAGTCATGGGCGGTGCCTATTCAGTCCCTGATCATCGATTGCGACCCCGGCGTGGACGACGCCGTGGCGCTGTTTCTGGCCTTCGCCGCGCCCGAGCTGGAGTTGCTGGCCGTCACCACGGTCGGAGGCAATGTCCCCGGCGCCAAGACCCAGCGCAATGCGCGCATCATCCGCCAGATCGCCGGGCGCGAGGACGTGCCGGTTTTCGGCGGAGCCGAGCGGCCGCTGAAACGTCCGCCGGCGGGCGCGGGCGAGTTTCACGGCGTCGAGGGTCTGGGCGATCTGGAGCCGTTCGAACCAACGGGGATCGTCGGCGACGGACCGGCCGCCAACGCCATCGTCGATCTGGTGATGAGCCGGCCCGAAGGTTCGGTCGCCATCGCCGTCCTGGGGCCGATGACCAATCTGGCGCTGGCGATGCGGCGTGAGCGACGCCTGGCCGAACGGCTGGGGCCGGTGGTCGTCATGGGCGGGGCGCGGTCGGAAGGCGGCAATGTCACCGCATCCGCCGAGTTCAACATCTGGGCCGATCCGGATGCGGCGGCCGTGGTGTTCGGATCGGGCTGTCAGGTGGTCGCCTTCGGCCTGGACGCGACCCATCAGGTGCGCGCGACCGAGGCCCGGATTGTGGCGATAGAGGCCATCGACAGCGAGGCCGCGCGGGCAGCGGCGTCGACGCTGCGGTTCTCGCAGCGGGTGGAGCGCGAGATCGTGGGCTGGGATGCAGCCCCCTTGCATGACCCGTGTCCCATCGCCTGGCTGATCCAGCCTGATCTGTTCGAAACCAAACCCTGCCGGATCGAGGTGGAGACGGGTTCGGACCTGACGCGCGGGCATACGGCGGTGGAGTTCCGGATCGATCCGGCGACGGCGCGGCATCGCTGGGCGGTCGCGGCGGATGCGCAAGGGGTATTCGACCTGATCGTCGCCAAGCTGAAGGCTGAGGCGCTGGAGGCCGGCGCATGAGGATCACCGTCGTCGGTTCGATCAACCTGGATCTGGTCGCCACCGCGCCCCAACTGCCGGCGCCGGGCGAGACGGTGACCGGGGCGACCCTGGCGCGGCATCCCGGCGGCAAGGGCGCCAACCAGGCGCTGGCGGCCGAGAAGCTGGGGGCCGAGGTCAGCCTGATCGGGCGTGTCGGCAATGACGCCATGGCCGGCGAGGCCCTGGCCCTGATGGAGGATCTGGGTGTCGATCTGGCCGGGGTGGAGGTCGATGTGGCGGCGCCGACGGGCGTCGCTTTGATCGCCGTCGATCCGACCGGCGAGAACCAGATCGTGGTCGCGGCCGGCGCCAACCATATGGTCACCCCCGAACAACTGCCCCAGCGGATCGAGGGCGCGCTGATCGTACAGCTGGAGCTGCCGATCGAGACGGTCGAGGCGGCGGTGGGCCGGGCGACCGGCTTCGTCTGCGCCAATCTGGCGCCCGCCGCGCCGGTGTCGGAACTGCTGCTGCGCCGCGCCGACCTGATCGTCGTCAACGAGACCGAGGCGGCCTTCTATGGCGACGGCCTGCACCGGGGCGGGGGACGGGTGGTCGTCACCAAGGGCGCCCGAGGCGCGGCCATGTATCAGCGCGGCGTCGAGATGGCCTGGGCGACCCCGCCCGCCGTCGAGGCGGTCGATGCGACAGGCGCCGGCGACGCCTTCGTCGCCGCCATCACGGTGGCTTTGCTGGAAGGCATGGACCCGGCCGAGGCGCTGCGCTTCGCCTGCGCCGCCGGAGCCTTCGCCGCGACCCGCCCGGGTGCGCAACCCTCGGCGCCGGAGCGCGCTCAGGTCGAGGCGCTGCTCAACGCTCAATAGACGCGGGCGCTGACGGCGCCGCGTCGGCGCATGCCGGGATGAACCAGATCGCCGCACGCCTTCACGAAACGGCTGCGCCAAGGTTGGGAAAATGTCGGCGCTGAAATGGTCTGGCCATCAAAGGTGAAGGCGATGGATGCCCCTGCGCCAAGGGCTCCAAAATTTCGTCTGCGATCGAAAATGCGTATTCAAGGGCGGGATCGTCAGCATCGCCTTTTACCCGAGGCGAGCCTGTTCTGACGGCGTCGCCGACCCGCAGGTCCATTTCAGGTTGGGGCCATGCATCGCGGGGTGAAAATCCCCGCACGATGGCCGTCATGGACAGGCCTTCGCAGACTAGCATGACCTGCGGGGTCGCACTGTACGGTTTGGACGGATTGGGAACCAGGAAGGCCACGGCCGGAACGTTGGGGCTAAACAGTCCTCTCCATTCCTCCCCTCCAGAGCTATGCGCGGCCGACCCTGGCGGGGATGTGGCTCCAGAGGATGAGACAGCCGGATATTGAAACCTGCTGGTGACGAGGCCCGCCAATGCGGCCGCAAAAATTACTCCGAACGCCATCGCTGTTTTCCACAAACTGACCTTGCCGGTCGCCGCTCGATCCGAGCCCGACGAGTGTCGCCCGGGCGTCTGGCGGCCAACACCGAATAGTTTGGGCCGAATTTCTTGTGGCGGCTGTGGAGCTTGATCGGCGAGACGGCGCGCCAACTCGCGGCTGCTGACTGCGCCGGTTTTGCGCCGTGCCGATCGGAGCCTTTCGTTGACGCTATTGACCGACAGGCCCGTCAGATTGGCGATGGTCTTGGCGGTGTGACCCTGAGCCAGAAGACGCAGCAGGTCCTGTTCCTGGACGGTGAGACGATCGAGATTTAGAGACATGGATTGGCGCCGAACGGACATGCCTGTCGTTCCTAGGCAAAGGCGCCGAGAGCGGAAACTCCGAAGACGGCGCAGGCCGCTACGATTTTCTTGTGGTAGTCGAAATCGAGTCGATGCGCGACAAGGCCGAAAGAGGCGCCGTTCACACGCAAACCTTTGACGCGGCGACAGCTCGCCATACTTCCGCCAAGCACAACCTGCGATTTAAAGGAAATGGAGGGGCGAATGCTGACACGACGAGGATTAGGGCTGGCGGCCGTTGCAACGGGCGCGCTGGCTGTGCGACCTGCTTGGTCGCAGACGCCATTGAGCGCCGATCAGCAGTTCATGGTCGAAGGGCGGTATCTGCCGCAGTACCTCGAGCTGAAGGCGCAGGCGGCCGCAGGCCGTCCGGCGGCGGGAGGCTTCCTGGCGCAGTATGCCGCCTTTCTTGGCGACGAGGCGACGGCGATCGGCGGCGATGAAGAGGATCGGCCGGCCGACGCCGAATTGCCAGACCTGTCGAATGCCGAGAGCCGCGATGCCCTGTCCGCCATCGTCGAAGCCGCGACAGATAGGCAGATCGTCATACTCAACGAGGCGCACAACATATCGGGCCATCGCGGTTTCGCGACGCGAGTCATGCGGGCGTTGAGGCCGCTGGGTTTCGACACCTTCGCCGCCGAGACCTTCGTTCAGCCGCAGCAAGAGGCGGCGCCCACGATACGCAGATACAAGCGCGGCGATCCCTTCCATTCCGGTTTCGGATACTACATCGCCGACCCGGTCTATGCGGAGGCCGTAAGGGAGGCGGCGGCGCTCGGTTACACATTCGCGGACTACGAATGGCGGTGGGACCAGAGGCCGCCCGCGACGGCGTCAGGAGATGAGCAGATCGCCGCGCGAGAAGCGGCGCAGGCCAAAAATTTGGTCGAAGCCGTGCTGAAGGACCGACCGGATGCGCGGATCTTCGTCTTGTGCGGCTATAGTCATGCCATGGAGCTTGAAGGGCGCGGGGGACTGTGGTTCGCCGCTCGGCTGAAGGCGCTGGCCGGCATCGATCCCCTGACCATCGAGCAGTCCTGGAACTGGCCTGCAACGCGGCCGCAAGCCGATGCGCCGCATGTCGCCGCTGTCTTGAAGCGCTTCCAGCCGACCGCGCCTATCGTTGTGTCGCGCAACGGGATCGCCTTCGCCAACAGCGATTTCGAAGGTCGAGTGGACCTGAGCGTCTTTCATCCGAGACTGGAGCGCGTGGCTGGACGGCCGGGCTGGCTGGCGGCTGACCCCCTGCGAAAGGCGGCCGAGGTCTCGATCCCGGCTTTTGAAGGGCCGGCCCTTTTGCAAGCGCTGCATATGCAGGAAGGCATGGTCATCCCGGCAGATCACTTTCTGCTGGAGCCGGGCCAGGCGCGGGGGACCATGATGCTCAGGCCCGGCGCCTATGTTCTGCGGTTGGAAACGACGCAAGGGATCGAACCGGCGTTCGGGGAAATCGTCGTCTGATGCCGCCAGCGACCTAATGACCGCCTGACCCAAAACGGGTTGGCGTCGGCGTGTGGGCGGGGGTAGGTCTGGGGTTCGGGATTTGTGGGGACTTCAGACGATGATGATGCGTGGACGTGGGTTTGGGCTGGTTCTGGCGGCGGTGCTGCTGAGCGGCGTGGCGGGTGGGGCGTTGGCCCAGAACGCGGGGGCCCAGAACGCGGGGGCCCAGAATGCGGCGCCGGCTGCGGGACCGATGGTCTATCAGCAGCCGCCGGCGCCGATCGCGGACATCCTGGACGCCAAGCCGACGCCGTCGTCGATGCTAAGCCCGGATCGGCGGACGCTGGTGCTGATGGATCGGTCGAACCTGCCCAGCATCAAGGCGCTGGCCGAGCCGATGCTGCGGCTGGCGGGGACGCGGATCAATCCCAGGAACAACGGTGCGGCCGAAAGCCGGGTGGCGTGGCTGACGGGGCTGAGCCTGCAGGCGGTGGACGGCGGGCAACCTCGCGTCGTGGCCCTGCCCGACGGCGCGCGGTTCACGGCGCCGCGGTTCTCGCCGGACGCCAAGTCGCTGGCCTTCGTGCTGGACCGGCCGACGGGGCTGGAGCTGTGGGTGGTGGACGTGGCCTCGGCGCGGGCGAAGAAGCTGACCGATCCGGTGGTCAATATGACGGGCGGGACGGGGTATGAATGGCTGCCCGACAGTTCGGGCCTGCTGGTCGAGGCGGTGCCGGCGGGACGCGGTCCGGCGCCGGACGTGACGGCGGCGCCCACGGGGCCGAACATCGAGGAGACGGCCGGGCGGGTCGCGCCGGTGCGAACCTATCAGGACCTGTTGTCGAACCCCGGCGACGAGGCCCTGTTCGACCATTATTTCACCAGCCAGCTGACGCTGGTTCCGCTGAACGGCCGTGCACGGACGATCGGGGCGCCGGCGGTCTATCTGGACGCGTCGGTGTCGCCGGACGGCCAATACATCCTGCATGAGATCGCCAAGCGGCCCTACTCCTATGCGGTGCCGGACGACCTGTTCCCGACCGAGATCGTGGTGACGGATCTGAACGGTCGCGTGGTGCGCACAGTCGCCGACCTGCCGCTGAGGGACGATGTGCCGACCGCCTTCGACGCCGTGGCGCCGGGGCCGCGTTCGGTGGGCTGGCGGTCCGATGCGCCGGCGACCCTGACCTGGGTCGAGGCGCTGGACGGCGGCGACATCCGCCGCGAGGCCGAGTTCCGGGACCGGGTCTTCATGCAGGCCGCGCCCTTCACGGCCGAGCCCGTCAAGCTGATCGACCTGAAGGAACGGTATGGCGGCATCGTCTGGGGCAAGGACGACCTGGCCATCGTCAACAGCCGCTGGTTCAACACCCGGCACGAGACGCGGTTCGTCGTCGATCCTTCCAATCCGGGCGAGGGCCGGGTGCTGCTGGAGCGGAACTATCAGGCGCGCTACGACAATCCGGGCCAGCCGGTGACCCAGCCGAATGCCCAAGGGCGCTCGGTGATTCGCTTCGATCCGCAGGGGCGCATCCTGATGTCGGGCGCGGGCGCGACGCCGCAGGGCGAGTTCCCCTTCCTGGCCGCGATGGACCCGGCCACGGGACGCAGCGAACGGCTGTGGACCTCGGCCAATACGGATTACGAGGCGGTGGTCGGTTTCCTGGACGCGGACGGCAAGCGGGTGGTGACCCAGCGCGAGACGCGGCTGGATCCGCCCAACCTGCAGATCCGCGACCTGACGACGGGCCAGACGACGCGGCTGACCAACTTCCCCGATCCGGCGCCGCAGCTGGCCGAGGCGACGCGGCAACTGGTGACCTATGAGCGGGCCGACGGCGTCAAGCTGTCGGGGACGCTGTATCTGCCGGCCGGCTACGACAAGGACCGCGACGGGCCGCTGCCGATGCTGATGTGGGCCTATCCGGCCGAGTTCACCGATGCGGCGGTGGCGGGCCAGACGGTCGATGTGCAGAACCGCTTCGTGCGGCCGGGCGGGTCCAGCCATCTGTTCCTGCTGACGCAGGGCTATGCGATCTTCGACAACCCCTCCATGCCCATCATCGGCAAGGACGGGGCCGAGCCGAACGACACCTATGTCGAGCAGTTGGTCGCCGATGCGAAGGCCGCGGTCGACGCGGTGGTGCGGATGGGGGTGGCCGACCGCGACCGGATCGCCGTGGGCGGTCACAGCTACGGCGCCTTCATGACGGCGAACCTGCTGGTTCATACCGACCTGTTCAGGACCGGGATCGCGCGGTCGGGCGCCTATAACCGCACCCTGACGCCGTTCGGCTTCCAGTCCGAGCAGCGCAACTATTGGGAGGCGACCGAGGTCTATACCGAGATGTCGCCCTTCACCTATGCGAACAAGCTGAACGAGCCGATCCTGCTGATCCACGGTGAGGCGGACGACAACTCGGGCACCTTCCCGGTCCAGAGCGAGCGGTTCTATGCGGCGCTGAAGGGGCTGGGGGCGACGGCGCGTTACGTCACCCTGCCGCTGGAGGCGCATGGATACCGCGCGCGGGAATCCGTGGGCCACACCCTGTGGGAAATGACCCGCTGGCTGGACCAATATGTGAAGAACGCCCCGCCAAGGGCGGCGGCGAACTGAGCGATCAGGGCTGGGCCGCCGCGGCCTCCGCCGCGGCGTTGACGGCCGCGAGGCGCGCGTCCTGCTCCGACTGGGGCGGGACGCCGAAGACGGCGCGCAGGCTGTCGGGGATCAAGGCGCGATCATAGGGATCGAGGGTGGCCGGGGCGTCGCGGGTCTTGCGGGTCTGGGTGCCGTAGATCTGGGCCTTTTCGGTCATCTGCAGATAGCGGTCCAGGGTGGCGGCGGCGATCCAGGCGCCTTCGGGCGAGCCCTTGGCGACGGCGGCGACGGCCAGGCTATGGGCCAGCAGATAATCCTCGGGCGTGGAGCCGTGCTGGAAGACAAAGGCAGCGGCGCGATAGTCCTCGCCGGTGCTGAGCGCGCCGGCGTCGAGCAGGGCGCGGGTCTGGACCCGGCGCGCGGCGTCTTCGGCGAGCATTGCTGTGACGCGGGCGCGGTCTTTGAAAAAGTCAGGCGTCAGATTCTGCCTTACGGCCTGATCGGCGGCGAAGATGGCGGCCATCTCGGCGTTGTTCTGAGGCGGAGTCTCTTGAGCCAATGCCGGAACGGCGAAGGCGAGGGCGAGGGCCGACATCGCGGCGGCGCAGGACAGGCGAGACGGGCGCATGGGAGATCTCCGCTTAAGCTTGAGCGGACATTGGTCTGCGGATTTGCGGCCGAAAGCGGGCGGCGGGATTACAGTGTCGTCAGGGTCTGACGATCAGCCGCACGACCTCGCCGGCGTGGAGGCGGTCGAAGCCGGTGTTGATGTCGTCCAGGGGAATGACGCCGCTCATCAGGCGATCGATCGGCAGGCGGCCCTGGCGATACAGGGCGACATAGCGGGGGATGTCGCGGCTGGGGACGCAGGTTCCGATGTAGGAGCCCTTCAGCGTGCGCTCCTCGCCGACCAGGGAGACGACATTGACGGCCAGCGCCGCATCGGGCGGCGGCAGGCCGGCGGTGACGGTGGTTCCGCCGCGTTTGGTTATCTTCCACGCCGCCTCCAGCGCCCGGACCGAGCCGGCCATTTCGAAGGCGACGTCGGCGCCGCCGTTGGTGAGGGCGCGGACCTGATCGACCGTATCGGGGTCGGCGGCGTTGACCGTGTGGACGGGCCCCAAGGTGCGGGCCAAGGCCAGCTTGTCCTCGGACAGGTCGACGGCGACGACGGGACTGGCGCCCGAGGCCAGGGCGCCGAGCACGCTGGCCAGGCCCACGCCGCCCAGGCCGATGACGACGACGCTCTGGCCCGCGCGGACCTGGGCGGTGTTCACCACGGCCCCGACGCCGGTCAGGACGGCGCAACCGAACAGGGCCGCCTCCTCGAACGACAGGTCGGCATCGATCTTGACTAAGGAGCGGCGCGAGACGACGGCCCGCTCGGCGAAGGCGGAGCAGCCGAGGTGGTGGTTGACGGGCTCGCCCTCGCGGAAGATGCGGCGGGCGCCGGACAACAGTTCGCCCCGGCCGTTGGCGGCGGCGCCGGGCTCGCACAGGGCGGGACGGCCGCCGGCGCATGGGTTGCAGTGGCCGCAGGACGGCATGAAGACCATGACGACGTGGTCGCCGATGGCCAGATCGGTGACGTCATCGCCCAGCGCCTCGACCACGCCCGCCGCCTCGTGCCCCAGGGCCATGGGCAGGGGGCGGGGGCGGTCGCCGTTGATGACCGACAGGTCCGAGTGGCACAGGCCCGCCGCCTTGATCGCGACCAGGACCTCGCCGGGGCAGGGCGGGTCCAAAGTGACGGTCTGGACCGACAGGGGGCGGCTGTCGGCATAGGGGCGGGCGGCGCCCATGTCAGACAGGACGGCGGCGCGGGTCGTCAGGGTCATCGGAACTCCCTTTGGCGCGCGCTGCGGCCAGCGCGTTCGTGATCAGGCGTGTACCGATAGGCGCTTGACCTAACGTCGTCCAAGCTAGAGCGTCGTGATCGAGAGCGACGGTTCAGGTCGCCGAGGGAGACGACGATGCCGAAAAGAGACGAGGGCGCGCTGGCGCAACGGGCGACCTACAAGGCCTTTCACATGGTCTCCACCCGCTGGGCCGACAACGACCAGTACGGCCATATCAACAACGCCAAATTCTACGAGTTCGTCGACTCGGCGGTGAACGCCCATCTGCTGATCGCCAATGCCCTGACGGAATCGATCGGCCTGGTGGTGGATTCGGGCTGTCGCTACACCTCGTCGCTGAAGTTTCCCGATGTGATCGAGGTGGGGATCAAGGTCGATGCGATCGGCACCTCCAGCGTCACCTACGGGTTTGCGGTCTTCAAGCGCAGCGTCGACGTTCCCGCCGCCATCGGCCATTTCGTCCATGTCTATGTCGACGCCGAAACGCGCCGCCCCAAGCCGCTGCCGGCGCGACTGAGAAGCGTGGTGGAGAATCTTCGCGCGGGGTGAGGACTTTCGCCTTTCGCCTGAAATCCAGCGCCTGTTTGCGTGATGCCAATGCCTTCCGACCCCGCCGATCTCGATGACGCCTTCTATCTGAGCCTTACGGAGGTAGATGCATCAACGACCGGGGACGATCCGCGCGGAAGCCTGGAACTGGTCGTATCCATGCGCATCGCCTTTGTCGCGCGAGCGTGGATCACGCGGGCCAATGCGCTGTTTCGCGGCCGAGGCTATACGGCGGCGCAGCGCGCGCACCTGTATGTTCTGGCGTCCAAACCCAAGGGGCTGACGCAGTCGGAGCTGGCGGCGATCCTGCGGATATCGGAGGCGTCGCTGTCACGCCGCATCAAGCTGTCGATCGAAGAGGGGCTGGTGTCACGTCATCCGTTTTGCGGCGACGGACGCGCCAACCTGATCCGGCTGGAACCCAAGGGGCTAGAGGCGCTGAACGCCTCCGATCGTGTGGCGCGCGAGGATCGCACCCGACTGCTGGCGGGCGTGACCGACGAGGAACTGGCCATCACCGCCAAGGTCCTGAAACTGCTGACGGACCGTATCCCGCAGACGCCCGAACGGCCGGACGCCTAATCGTATAGATCAGTCGTCCAGACGGCCGATCAGGAACAGCGCGCCGACGGCGGTCAGGGCGCCCAGGGTGAAGGCGGTGACGATGGCGCCGGTGGCGACGGCGGTGGACACGGTGACCGGGCGGGCTTCGTACCATTCGACGATGTCGGCCTCGTGCAGGTCCTCGTCCATATAGCCTTCGGCTTCATAGATGGTGTCGTCGGCGGTCATGACTTTACGCTCCGTCTGTCTCGCCCGGATCAATACGCCCAAACGGTCGAGGTTCCACCCCCGCTGCCTATCGTGACAGGATGACGCTCTTCGTTTAGGACCGCCCGCTCAGGTTCAGAACGCTCAAAAGACGATCCCATGGCCGGCCACTCGAAATTCAAGAACATCATGCACCGCAAGGGGCGCGCCGATGCGCAGCGCTCCAAGCTGTTCTCCAAACTGTCGCGCGACATCACCGTGGCGGCCAAGTCGGGCCTGCCGGATCCGGCGGCGAACCCGCGCCTGCGCCTGGCGGTGAACAACGCCAAGGCCGAAAGCCTGCCCAAGGACGTGATCCAGCGCGCGATCAACAAGGCCTCGGGCGGCGACGTCGATACGATGGAGGAGGTCCGCTACGAGGGCAGGGGCCCGGGCGGCGTGGGCATCATCGTCGAGGCCTTGACCGACAACCGCAACCGCGCGGCGTCCAACATCGGCGCGGCCTTCAAGAAGAACGGCGGTGCCCTGAGCGAGATGAACTCGGTCGCCTTCATGTGGGACAAGGTCGGCAAGATCACCTATGCCGCCGAGGCCGGTTCGGAAGACGCCGTGATGGAGGCCGCCATCGAGGCCGGCGCCCAGGACGTCGAGAGCGACCTGGTCAAGCCCGACATCTATGAGGACGCGCCGGGCCACACGATCTGGACCGCCTTCGAGGACCTGAACGACGTTGCCGAGGCCATGTCCAAGGTGCTGGGCGATCCCAAGTCCACCGCCATTGTGTGGAAGCCGCAGTCCGAAGTGCCGGTGACCGGCGAGGCCGTCGGCACACTGTTCAAGCTGCTGGACGCGCTGGACGCCGAGGACGACGTGTCGGCGGTCTATTCGAACGAGGACATCTCCGACGAGGACGCGGCCAAGTACGCGGGCTGATCCCGAACGACCGCGAGTCGTTCGCACGGAACCGGGTCGTGCGCCGGGCGTAACGAGGCTTCACCGTTACGCCTGGAGCCCCCTATGGACATCACCCAGCTGATCCTCGACGACCATGCCGAACAGCGTCGGCTGTTTGCGATCATCGAACAGATCGACCCAAAGGACACCGATGCGCTGAGCGCCGTCTGGTCGCGGTTGTCGGCGTTCCTGGATGTGCACGCCGAGGCCGAGGAGCGGTTCTTCTATCCGGAGCTGCTGAAGCAGGGCGAGGGCGCCAACGACGCCGAGGACGGCACGGTCGAGGGCGAGACCGAAGACGCCATCGAGGACCACAACAAGCTGCGCGATGCGGTCAAGGCGGTCGAAAAGCACAAGGTCGGCACCAAGGCCTGGTTCGACGCCGTGGGCGAGGCGAACGTCGTCAACTCCAAACACATGGGCGAGGAAGAGCGGCAGGGGCTGACTGACTTCCGCATGAACGCCGACGTCGAGACGCGCCATGAGCTGGCGGTGAAGTTCGCCGCCTTCGAGGCCGAGTACATCACCGGCGTCAAGCCGGTGAACAAGGACCCCGAGACCTATATCGAAAAGCACGGCTGAAGCGGCCGCTGCGACCACGATGTCGCAGCATCGTCCGTCCAAGGAACATCCGCGCTCGGCGCATCGTTGAGCGCGGATGAATCTGGGTAGTCTGGAAGGCGCCGTCCTGCCGATCCTCGGCGCGGTGATCTCGGGCGGGCTCATCGGCTTCGAACGCGAATGGCGGGGTCGGGCGGCGGGCCTGAGAACGCACATTCTGGTCAGCCTGGCGTCGGCCCTGCTGATGCTGGCGGCCATGTCGCAGGCGGATTGGGCGTTCCGCGCTCTGCCCGACGAGAACATCGTCACAGACCCGACGCGGATGGCGCACGGCGTGCTAACGGGAATCGGGTTCCTGTGCGCAGGAGTGATCTTCCGCACCGGGTTTTCGATCCACGGGCTGACCACGGCGGCGTCGCTGTGGATCACCTCGGCGATCGGCATTCTGTTCGGGGCGGGCCTCTATGCGCTGGGCGCGGCGGCGACGGTGGTCACGGCGCTGATCCTGATCGGGCTGAAGCTGATCAACGGGCGCTTGCCGGCGCGCACCGTGGTGGACGCAGACGTGTGCTGGGAGCGGCGCGAGGTGTCTCCGGAGCCGGCGATCGAGGCGGCGCTGAAAGCCATCGATGCGGACGCGCGACACGACCGATTCGAGCTGCTGGATGGACATACCATTCGACGGACCTGGCGATTGAAGGCCGCCGATGAAAGTCAGCTGAAGCGGCTGGCGGAACAGCTGTGCGCCATACCGGGCGTGGTCGCGTACAGCCTGGACCCGCGCGACGACTGAAACCGTTCATTGCCCGATAACCCTCTTTGCGGCATGAGGGGAACGGATGGCGAACGACCCTGTCAGAATCATCGGCCTGGACCCCGGCCTGCGACGCACCGGCTGGGGCGTGATCGCGTCTGACGGCGCGCGGCTGAGGTGGGTGGCGCATGGGGTGGTGGCCCCGCCCGAGACCGCGCCGTTCAGCGAGCGGCTGCTGCATCTGTTCGAGGCGCTGGGAACGATCTGCGCCGACCACGGCTGCGAGGAGGCGGCGGTGGAAGAGGTGTTCGTCAACGTGAACCCGTCTTCGACGCTGAAGCTGGGTCATGCGCGGGCAGCCGTGATGCTGGCGCCGGCCAAGGCGGGCCTGACGGTGGCGGAATATTCGCCGAACCTGATCAAGAAGGCGGTGGTGGGCGCAGGCCATGCGGACAAGAGCCAGATCGCCTTCATGGTCAAACGGCTGCTGCCGACGGCCGGGGACGTGAAGGCGGATGCGGCCGACGCCCTGGCGGTCGCGATCACCCATGCGCAGCTCAGGAAGCGGTCCTTGCTGGAAGCGATGCACCGGGGGGCGGCGTGATCGGGCGGTTGAGAGGCGTGCTGGCCGAGATCGGCGAGGCGGAATGCCTGATCGACTGCGCGGGCGTGGGCTATGTCGTGTCGTGCGGGGCGCGGACTCTGGGGCGATTGCCGGCGCCGGGCGACGAGGCGACGGTGCATGTCCATTCCCAGTGGAGCGAAGATGCGGGGCCGCGCCTGTATGGATTTCTGACGCGCGACGAGCGGCGGGCCTTCACGACCCTGTTGGCCATTCAGGGCGTGGGGCCAAAGGCGGCGCTGGCGGTGCTGGATGTCCTGCCGCCCGGCGAACTGGCGTCGGCGGTGGCGCGCGAGGACAAGGCGGCGGTGGCGCGGGCCAACGGCGTGGGGCCCAAGCTGGCGCTGCGGATCGTGACCGAGCTGAAGGGCAAGGCCTTGGGTGACGCCAGCTTTGCGCCTGTCGCACCCGGCATGCACATCGAGATCGCACCGCCCGTTCCGTCCATCACCGGCGAGGCCGTGTCCGCCCTGCTTGGGCTGGGCGTCGCCGAGGTCAATGCGCGCCGGGCCGTGGATCAGGCGTTGATCCGTTTGGGCGAAGATGCGGAGCTGTCGGCGGTGATCCGTGCGGCGCTGCAGGAGTTGGGGCGGTGAGAAGGGAGTGGCGAGTGGCGAGTGGCGAGTGGCGAGAAGTGAGAAGTGCTAGTGAGCAAGAGGTGAGCTGCGGCGCGTCGGCGGTCTTTCGGATCCGCTCACCCCTGCGCTCACTTCCCAGCTCACTCTTCACTCGCCACTCGCCACTCGCCACTCACCACTCAACACCCACTCGCCACTCGGGCCAGCCATGACCCGCGTCATCTCCCCCGAGGCCGAGACCGGCGAATCCTTTGATCGCGCGCTGCGGCCGCAGACGTTGTCGGAATTCGTCGGCCAGTCGCAGGCCAAGGGCAATCTGAAGGTCTTCATCGATGCGGCGCGCGGCCGGGCCGAGGCGCTGGACCATGTGTTGCTGTTCGGACCGCCAGGACTGGGCAAGACGACGCTGGCGCAGATCGTGTCGCGCGAGCTGGGCGTGGGGTTCCGTGCGACCTCCGGGCCGATCCTGGCCAAGGCGGGCGATCTGGCGGCGATCCTGACCAACCTTGAGCCGCGCGACGTCCTGTTCATCGACGAGATCCATCGCTTGAGCCCCCAGGTCGAGGAGATCCTGTATCCGGCCATGGAGGATCATGTGCTGGACCTGATCATCGGCGAGGGGCCGTCGGCGCGCTCGGTGCGGATCGATCTGGCGCCGTTCACGCTGGTGGGGGCGACGACGCGGGCGGGCCTGTTGGCCACGCCGTTGCGCGACCGGTTCGGCATTCCGCTGCGGCTGGAGTTCTACACCCCCGACGAACTGACGGCCGTGGTGCGCGGCACGGCGCGCAAGATGGGCGCGGCCATCGACGAGGCCGGCGCGCGCGAGATCGCCTCGCGGGCGCGCGGCACGCCGCGCATCGCCGGGCGCCTGCTGCGCCGGGTGCGGGATTTCGCCTCGGCCGAAGGGGCCGAGACGATTTCGAAACTGGTGGCGGCGCGGGCGCTGGCGCGGCTGGAGGTGGACGAGGCCGGGCTGGACAGCCTGGACCGGCGCTTCCTGAAGGCCCTGATCGAGAACTATGGCGGCGGGCCGGTGGGGATGGACACATTGGCGGCCGCCATCGCCGAGGCGCGCGACGCGGTCGAGGACGTGATCGAACCCTATCTGTTGCAACAGGGCTTCATCATGCGCACCCCGCGCGGCCGCATGGCCTGCGCCAAGGCCTATGCGCATCTGGGCCTCAGCGCGCCGGCGCAACCGGCCGCCGGTCCCGTACCGGGCGACCTGTTCGAATAGGCGTTGCCAAGCGGGCCGGGCGGGGGTTTGCTGGGGGCGAACCGGA
Source organism: Brevundimonas diminuta (assembly GCF_022654015.1). Taxonomy (NCBI): domain Bacteria; kingdom Pseudomonadati; phylum Pseudomonadota; class Alphaproteobacteria; order Caulobacterales; family Caulobacteraceae; genus Brevundimonas; species Brevundimonas diminuta. The sequence continues at coordinate 3,109,288 of NZ_CP073063.1, read as the reverse complement.
GCCGTCGTCCCATGATCCTGCGCACCCTGGCCGTGATGGCGTTTGCGGTCGGCCTGACCGGTCTGGCGCCGTCTGCGAGGGCGGCGGCCCCCATCTTCACCGACAAGGCCTGTCCCAGTGATTGGCCGACGGGTCTGCGCGAGGTGCGGTGCGGGACCCTGACGGTGGACGAGGCGCGCGACGGGTCGGTCAGCGATCGGCGCATCGATATCGCCGTGGTCATCTTCAAGGCCAGCGCGCCCTACAAGGACGCCTCGGGCCAGGCGCTGCCGCCGATGGTGATGTTCCACGGCGGGCCGGGCGGCGCCCTGACGCCGGGGGCGGGGCGGATGCTGGCGGCGCTTCGTCGCAATTCGGAAGCCTTTGCGGTGGATCAGGACGTGATTCTGTTCGACCAGCGGGGCGGCGGGGCGAGTAATCCATCGATGGACTGTCCGGGCGTCGAACTGACCGATGCGGGGCCGCCGTCCGACGAGGACCGCGACGGACTGATCGCCTGTCTGAAGGGGTATCAGGCGCAAGGGATCGACCTGAACCAGTACAACGCCGCCGCCATCGCCGACGATGTGAAGGACATGGCCCAGGCCCTGGGTCTGGCCAAGATCGACCTGTGGGGCGGATCGTACGGGCCGCGCATCGAGGCGGCGGTCATCACCCACCAGCCCCAGGTCGTGCGCGCCGCCGTGATGGACAGCCCCTGGCCGCCCGAGGGCAACTGGGCCGTCGGCACGCCTGAACAGGTGTCGGCGGCGGTGAAGATCATCCTGGCCAAATGCGCGGCCCAAGCGGCCTGCGCGGCGCAGCATCCGGACCTTCAGGCGCGGTTCGAGGCCGAGGCGCGCAAATGGCTGGCCGGACCGGTGACAGGCAAGGACGGGCGCAGCTTCAACGTCGACGACCTGTCGGCCTTCTTGATGGACACGACCTATAGCGCGACGGGCGTGCGCAGCCTGCCGATCGATCTGGACAAGATCATCGCCGGCGACCTGACGCCGGTCGCGGAGATCGCCGAGGACCGCACCTATTATTTCGAGGGCCAGCACATGGCCCATCTGTGCAAGGAAGAACTGCCGTTCGAATCCAAGGCGCGGCTGGCGGCCGGGGCGGCGGGCGATCCGGTTGCCGAGGTGCTGGTTCCGTCGCTGTCGCGGCTGTTCGACGTCTGCGCGGCGGTGGGCGAACGGCCGGCGCTGCCGATCGAGAATCTGCCTGTCCAGACCGACATCCCGACCCTGTTCGTCGCCGCCGAGATCGATCCGGGCTGTCCGCCGCCGCTGACCGAGGCCGCCGCCAAGGGCTATTCGAACAGCCAGGTGGTGATCGTGACCAATGCGACCCACGGCGTCATCAACGCCAGCCCCTGCACGCGCAAGATGGCGCGTGACTTCCTGCGTGATCCGTCCAAGCCGGTGGATCGGACCTGCCTGCCCGCCGCCGACACGCCGCTGGACTTCACCCTGGATGCGCCCGCCGCATGAGGGTGATGCGCCATCGCAGCCGGCTTCAGCAGCGGCTGATGATCGCAGCGGCGCTGGTTCTCGCCCTTTGCGCGGTCGGCGTTTGGGTGCTGATGCAGCCGTCAAACACCCCGTCGCTCGAGCCGGCCGACGCGCGGGTGATGCGCCAGATCCGCACCCAGGCGGGGCGCGGCGCCGAGCTGCGCTACGCCGAGAACGGCGAAAGGCGATCGGTGTGCGGCTATGTCGGGCGCGTCGCGGGAGGGCCCGCGGTGGGCTTCGTCTCCATCCCGAACCGCATCCTGTTCAGCGACGACCCCCTGCCGACCGAGTTTCGCGAAATGCGCCAAAGCTACTGCCCCGGACTTTTGGAGAGGCCGGGATCGCAGGTGGTGCGCTAAAGTCCGTCCATGAACATCGACCAACCCACCGCCGGCCGTTTCGAGGGGCGCGATCACCTGTTGCCGGTGCGCGTCTATTATGAGGACACCGATTTCACCGGCCTGGTCTATCACGCCAACTATGTGCGCTATTTCGAGCGGGGGCGGTCCGATTTCCTGCGCGCCATCGGGGTGGGGCACGCCGATCTGCTGGAGGAGGCCGAGCCGCTGGCCTTCGTGGTATCCGAGCTGAACATCAGATATCTGAAGCCCGCACGGATCGACGACGCCCTGGTGGTGCGCACCGTTTACGAGCAGGTGAAGGGCGTGCGGCTGATCATCCGCCAGAGCGTGGAGCGGGCCGGCGAGGTGCTGTGCCGGGCAGAGGTGACGGCGGTGTGCATCCATCTGGACGGGCGGCCGCGACGGCCGTCGAAGGGTCTGGTCGAGAAGGTCACGCCGTGGCTGGCGGCCGGCGGGACCGCCGACTAGGATTGCGCCAACGAGGGGGAAAACGTCATGACCGCAGAAACCTATAGGATGTCCGCCAGCGCGGTGATCGTCACGATCGTGCTGTTCGTGCTGCTGGTCGGCGGCGGGCTGGTGGGCTGTCCCTATTACAAGGTCTGGGAGCGCAAGATGGCGGGCCAGGCCGAGCTGCAATACCAGCAGGGCGCGCGCCAAGCCCTGATCGCGCAGGCCGCCGCAGAAGACGAGGCGGCGATCAAGCGCGCCGAGGCGGCGACGCGCCGGGTCCTGGGCTGGACCGACGCGGCCAAGCGCGGCTGCGCCGAATTGGGCCGGGCGGGCGATCGCCAGTGCGAGGAGCAACTGCTCAAGGACGCCGCCACCTATTCCATCGCCAAGGAAGGCCACGAGGGCGTCATCATCAGCGTCGGCGCCCCGGTCTCTGTCGCGGTCGATCCGAATGCGCGCCGGACGGCGTCCGAGTAACCTGCCGTTAACCCTTATGACGCGCCTGTCAGATGACGGGCGGACGGGTCGGGGCTAAACGGGCCGGACGCCACACAATGGTCACGTCCGCTCGGTCGAAGAGGGACGTGACGATCTCGATTCCGCCCGGAGCGCCTGAATGACCACGCCTGTCGACGCCGCGATGATGAACCCGGTCGAGCTGTTCATGACCGCCGACTGGGTGGTCAAGAGCGTGATGATCGGGCTGGCGGCGGCCTCGATCTGGTCGTGGACGATCATCATCGACAAGGCGGTGCGGTTCACGGCGCTGAACAAGCGCGCCGACGACTTCGAAAAGTCGGTTCAATCGGGCCGGTCGCTGGAAGAGGTGGCGTCCCAGGCCGGACCCGAGCCGGACCACGCCCTGCCGCGCATGCTGGTGATCGCCCTGTCGGACTGGCGCGAGGCGCGTCAGCGCGGGGCGTTGAACGAGCATCAGGGCGAGCTGCTGCTGGTGCGGATCGACAAGGCGATGAACAGCCTGATCTCGCGCGAGGGCCAGCGGATCGAGAACGGCCTGGGCGTGCTGTCGGTGGTGGCTACGGCCTCGCCCTTCATCGGCCTGTTCGGCACGGTGTGGGGCATCATGAATGCGTTCGGGCGGATCGCGGCGGCGGGCAACACCAATCTGACCACGGTGGCGCCGGCCATCGCCGAAGCCCTGTTCGCCACGGCCATCGGCCTGGCGGCGGCCATCCCGGCCTATATCGCCTACAACAAGTTTTCGATCGACGCGGGCAAGTTCACGGGGCGCCTGGAGGCATTCGCCGACGATCTGCAGGCCGCCGTGGCGCGCCGCCTGGGCAGCCCGTCGGCCCCGCCGCCTCCGCCCCCGCCGTCCAGCGACCTCAGCCTGAAGCGGGGCGTCTGAGCCATGGCCCTGGGCGGTGGTGGTGCGAGCGGCGGCGGGCGTCGAGGACGCAGGGGGCGTAAAGGGCCTCTGACCGAGATCAACGTCACGCCCCTGGTGGACGTGATGCTGGTGCTGCTGATCATCTTCATGATCTCGGCGCCCCTGCTGACGGTGGGCGTGCCGGTCGAACTGCCCAAGACCGAGGCCAGCGCGGTCGAGATCAAGTCCGAACCCTTGTCGGTCAGCATCGACCAGCAGGGCGCGATCTTCGTCGGCGACAGCGAGACGGCGTTCGACGCCCTGTCCACGCGCCTGTTGACCGAGGCGGGTGGCGCCGACAAGGCGGCCGAGCGACCGGTGTTCGTGCGGGCCGACGGGCGCGCGCCCTATCAGGCGGTGGCGCGGGTGATGGCGCGGTTGAGCGCCTCGGGCTTCACCAAGCTGAACCTGATCACCGACACGGCGCCGGAGGCCTGACTCCTTTGCGTCGGCCGAGCCCCGCCATTCTGGGATCTCTCGCCCTGCACGCCGGGGTGATCGCGCTCGCCTTCGTGACCTTTTCGCACAAGATGGACGAGGACGAGACGCCGCTGGTCGCCTCGGTGCCGGTGACCATCGTGTCGGAAGAGGTGATCCAGGCGGCGCCGGCGGACAATCCGCAGCCCGAACCTTCGCCCGACGACGCCGCGACCGCCCCGGTGCAGCAGCCCGATCCCGTGCCGCCGACGCCCGAGCCGACGCCGCCGCAACCCCAGCCGCGCCCGACCCCGACCCCGCCGCGGCCCACGCCGCCGCGCCCGACGCCGACGCCGACGCCGACGCCGAAGCCCACGCCGACCCCGACGCCGCCGCGTCCGACGCCTCGACCCCAGCCGCCGACGCCTGCGCCGCCGACCAAGGCCCAGCCGACCCCGCGCCCGGCGACGCCCGCGCCCGCCCGCCCGGCGCCCCAGCGCACAGAGCCGAGCCTGGATCTGGACGCCCTGGCCGGACCGACGCGCCCGACCAACAATCGCGGCCGACCGGCGACGGGTCAGCAGGGTGCAGGCGCGGCGTCCCAGGCCACGGGCCCGCAGATCACGGCCATCTTCAATCAGGTCTATCCGAACTGGATCCTGCCCTGCGACATCCCCGGCGCGGACCAGCTGCGCATCCAGGTCGAACTGACCCTGTCGGCCGATGGGCGGATCACGCGCGGGCCCAGCCTGATCAACGCCCAGTCGTCGAACGTCTATCGCGCCGCCGCCGACGGCGCCCTGCGCGCCCTGCGCCAGACCGCGCCCTTCGACGTGCCGCAGGGCTTCCCCGGCGGTGTCTATCGCCCGACCTTCAACACCGAACGGGCGTGCCGCAATCGCTGATCCGCCACACCTGAAGAACGCCGTCCCGAATGTCGCCCCATTCCCCGTGAAGCTGGTGAAAGTCGAACGGCCCGGCGATAAGGGGCGGCGATCCTTCGAGACTTATGGGAGCATCTGATGCGTCTGAACCTTCTTCTGGCCTCCGTGGCGGCTGTCGCGATGGCGGCGCCCCTGACCACTGCCGCCCAGACGCCGCAGCAGAACCAGCCGGTCGAGGTCGAGATCGATCAGGGCGTGCTGCGCCCGCTTCAGATCGCGGTGGTGCCGTTCGCCGGAACGCATGGGTCGGACATCTCCAATGTCGTCAGCGCCAACCTGAAGCGGTCGGGCTTCTTCGAGCCGCTGAACCCGTCCAGCTTCATCGAGACCGGGCTAACCCTGGCCAATGCGCCGAACTTCCCGCAGTGGACCCAGATCGGGGCGCAGGCGGTGTTGTACGGCGGCGTGACAACACGGGGAGACGGGCGGCTGGACGTGGGCTTCCGACTGTATGACCCCTACCGCCAGTGCCAGCTGGTCAGCTATCAGTTCACCGCGACCCAGGAGCAATGGCGCCGGATTGCGCACAAGATTTCCGACGTCATCTATCAGCGCATGACCGGCGAGGCGGGCTTCTTCGATAGCCGCGTGATCTTCGTATCCGAGGAGGGCACGCAGTTGAACCGGATCAACCGCCTGACCATCGCCGATCAGGACGGGTTCAATCCGACCTATCTGACGCAGGGCGACGAGGTGATCATGTCGCCGCGCTTCTCGCTGTCGCAGCCGGACGAGATCACCTATGTGGCGCTGGGCAAGGATTACAGCCGCATCTACCTCTATAATCTGACCACCGGCCGGCGCGAGAGCCTGGGCGAGTTCGACGGTCAGGTGCTGGCGCCGCGCTTCTCCAACGACGGCAACAAGATCGCGTTTTCGATCATTCGGGGCGGCAATACCGACGTCTATGTGATGGACCTCAGAAGCCGTCAGATCTCGCGTCTGACCAGCGATCCGGGCATCGACACCTCGCCGTCCTTCAGCCCGGACGGCAGCCAGATCGTCTTCACCTCGGACCGTTCGGGCTCGGCGCGGCTATATGTCATGCGTGCGGACGGATCGGGCCAGCGGCCGATCTCGCGCGGCGGCGGCGTCTATACGGCCCCGTCATGGAGCCCGACCGGCAATCTGATCGCCTTCACCAAACAGGGCGGCGGCCGGTTTTCGACCGGCGTGATGAACGCCGACGGCTCGGGCGAGCGCATCCTTTCGTCCAGCTATTTCGAGGAGGGGCCAAACTGGGCGCCGAACGGTCGATATGTGATGTTCGCGCGCCAGACGCCGGGCGGCGACACGCGTCTGTGGACCGTGGACCTGTCGGGGCGCGTGGTGTCGCAGGCGGGCTATAACGGGCGCGGGACCGACCCAGCCTGGTCGCCGCTGCTGGACCGTGGCCCGAGCAATCTGGGCGTGAACCAGGGCGCCGACAGCTGCCCCGCCTAAACGCCGCACCGACACCGTCGGAGCCTTAAAGCTCAACTGTGCGTTATCGCCTCTAGCGTCGAAAAATCGGCCGAGGCAGACAGTAAAGCCAAGCTTGAGGCCCGCCCCTTGCCAGAAACGATACGTCAGGAGACGACCCCATGAAGACTTCCCGCATTCTCAAACTGGCGATGGTCGGCTGCGCCGTCGCCGCCATGGCCGCCTGCACCCGAAAGCCCCCGGTCGAGACCGGCGTGCCCGGTCCGAACGACGGCACCACCCAACCGACGGGTCCGGCCTATCCGACCGCGCCCACCGGCCCGGTAACCGGCGGCAACATGGGTTCGGCCGCGCCAGGCACCGAACAGGACTTCGTCGTCAACGTCGGCGACCGCATCTATTTCGACCTGGATTCCTATGAGGTCCGTCCCGAGGCCATGCCGCGCCTGGACGCCCAGGCCCAGTGGCTGCAGCGCTATCCGTCCGTGACGGTCCGCATCGAAGGCAACGCCGACGAACGCGGCACGCGCGAATACAATCTGGCGCTGGGCGCTCGCCGTGCGGAATCGGTGCGGACCTATCTGATCAACCGGGGCATTCCGGCCGGCCGGATCGACACCATCAGCTTCGGCAAGGAGCGGCCGATCGCGGAAGGCTCGAACGAAGACGCCTTCGCCCGCAACCGTAACGCCCACACCGCCATCGTCTCGGGCGCGCCGCGCTGACGACCGGCTGATCGGCTGATCTGAAAGAGGCGCCGGCCGCAGGGTCGGCGCCTCTTTTCGTTTCCGCGCTTGTCCTGACGCCAGGCTGGCGGCAGAACCGTCGTCATAGGGATCGGGGGATCAGCGAATGGACATCGAAGGGGCGGGCGCCGTCGTCACGGGCGGACTGGTCGCAGGCGCGATTGAAAAGCCGACGGGCAAGGCCGGCGAGGCCCACCCCCACGGCGTCTGTTCCGACTGCGGCGCCGAAACGAGCGGAAACTTCTGCGCAAACTGCGGCCAGCCGACCCATGTCCATCGCACCCTGCTGCACCTGGGTGAAGAGCTGCTGCACGGGGTCATGCATTTCGACGCCCGGATCTGGCGCACCCTGCCGCTGCTGTGGCTGAACCCCGGAAAGCTGACGCGCGAGTGGATCGAGGGCAAGCGCACGCGCTACGTCTCGCCGCTGGCGATCTTCCTGTTCACCCTGTTCGTGATGTTCTTCGCGCTCAGCTTCATGCCGCACCCGGAATCCAAGGCCGAGGGCGCAGAGATGGCCGACCGGACCGCGTCCCAGCGCGTCGGCCTGGCCGAGGCGGAAAAGGCCCTGGTCCAGATGCGGGCCGAAAGCGGCGCCCGGCCGGACCCCACGATGCAGATGGCGATCAACGCCGGACAGAAGCTGGTCGATGACCGCCGCGCGGCCCTGGCCCGGCTGGAGACCGAGCAGCGCGACGGTCGCGCCGACGGTCTGAAGCCCGGCAGTTGGCAGGCCGGGATCAAGGACATGGCGACCGAAGAGGCCGGCGAGACCAAGCTGAAGGTCATGGGCAAGGACGCCGAGAAGGAGGGGCACGGCATCGGCGCCACGGTGTTGAAGAAGCTGCAGAACCCGGACCTGGCGGCTTATAAGTTCCAGCAGACGGTGTACAAGTTCGCCTTCCTGCTGGTGCCCTTGTCCATCCCGTTCGTGGCCCTGCTTTTCCTGTGGAAGCGCGGCTTCACCCTGTACGACCACGGGGTGTTCGTTCTGTACTCGCTGACCTTTATGGCCATGCTGCTGATGCTGATGGTGCTGTCGGCGACGATCGCCGGGTGGCTGGGCGCCATCGTCATTCCGCTGGGGCTGCTGGCCGTGCCCGTGCATGTGTTCGCCCAGATGAAGGGCGCCTATTCGCTGTCCTGGTTCTCGGCCCTGTGGCGGACGATCGCGCTGTTGGTGTTCTGCAACATCGTGGTCGGCCTGTTCATCACGGCCATCGTCTATCTGGGCTTGGGTCACTAGCTCGGCCTTGCGGCGGCCCCAAATCGGTGAAAGCTAGACGCATGACCAAGCTCTCGATTTCTCGTGCTCATCTGCTCGCCGCCGCCGCCCTTGGGGTTGTCCTGATCGGAGGCGGCGCGGTCGCCCAGCAGGCCCAGCCCAACATCATGGAGCGGACCGAGTGGGACAATCGCCGCCTGGACCAGCTGGACCGCAATGTGCGCCGTCTGGAGCGGGCGCTGACCCAGAGGAACGCCGTCGGCCAGCCCGTTCTGGTCGAGCCGGACCCCGAGGTGGTGACGCTGCAGGGGCAGTTCGCCCTGATGGACCGACGCCTGGGCGACCTGGAGGCCACGGTGCGCCGGATCAACGGCGACAACGAGCGGCTGACCTTCCAGCTGGACGAGGCCACGCGCGAGAACGAGACGCTGAAGACGCGTCTGGCCGACGCCGAGGGCCGGTTGCAGAAGCTGGAAACCCAGGCCGAACTGAATGCGCCGATCGAGGCGACCTCGCCCACCGGCGACGCGACCCGCGATCTGGCGGCGGCGGTGGCCCTGCTGGCGACCGACAAGCCGCGCGGCGAGCGGGCGCTGGAAACGGTGATCGCGGCCTGGCCCGATACGCCGCAGTCGCGCGAGGCCAACTCGCGTTTGGGCGACTTGCGCGTCGCGGCGAACGACAAGGCGGGGGCGGTGCCCTATTACGCCGCCGCGCTGAAGGATTGGCCGCGCATCGGCTGGGCGGCGGACACGACGCTGAAACTGGCCGACGCCCTGTTCGCGACGCAGAGGAAGCCGCAAGGGTGCGCGGCCCTGGCTGAATTCACGCGCCGCTATGCGCCCGCCGCCTCTGACCCGCAAAAGGCGCGGGCGGCCCAGTTGAAGACGACGGGTTCCTGCGCCTGACGGCTGACCCGGATGTCAGAGCGCGAGCGTTCGCGCGGCTGGATGCGCGACTGACGCGGGACACAGGCCGGCCGCTGGCGCTGGCTCTGTCGGGGGGCGGGGATTCCATCGCCCTGCTGCGACTGGCGACCGAATGGGGGCGGACACGCGGGCGTTCGGTGCTGGCCCTGACCGTCGATCATCGGCTGAATGCGGACAGCGGCCTCTGGACCGATTTTGCGGCCCGGGCGGCGAGGGACGCCGCTGCCGACTGGCGCGGGTTGAGCTGGAACGGGGACAAGCCCGCGACCGGCCTGACGGCGGCGGCGCGGGCGGCGCGGCATGGGCTGATTGCGGATGCGGCGCGCGCGGCGGGGGCGTCGGTCGTCCTGTTCGCCCACACCGCCGACGACATCGCCGAGGCCGATCTGATGCGGAGCGAAGGCTCGACCCTGGGGCGGGTGCGCGAATGGTCGCCGTCGCCGGCCTGGCCCGAGGGGCGAGGCCTGATGCTGCTGCGACCGCTGCTGGGCGAGCGGCGGGCGGCATTGCGCGACTGGTTGGCGGGGCAGGGGGCCGACTGGATCGAGGACCCCGCCAACGCCGATCCCCGCTTCGGCCGCAGCCGGGCGCGTCAGGCTCTGGCGGGCGCGACGCCTCGGTTGATCGATCAGGCGCCCTCGAAAACCGGGGCGCGGCCGATGATCGAGGGTGAGGCCATGGTGCGTGTGGACCGCGGCATGGGCGCGCGGGCGCTGGCGGCGGCGCTGGTCTGCGTCGGCGGCGGATCGACGCCGCCTCGGGGCGCGCGGTTGGACGCCCTGACGGCGCGGCTGAAGGCGAGTGAGGATTTCGCGGCGACCCTGTGTGGGACGCGGATCGAGGCTGTCGGCGCGGCGGTGCGGCTGATGCGCGAGGCCGGCGAGCTGCGCAGACGAGACATTTCGCCGCTGGCGCTGAAGCCCGGCGTCGAGGCGGTTTGGGACGGCCGGTTCGTCATTTGCGCCGATCGCCCCGGCTGGTCTGTGGTTGCGGCGCGGGGGCGGTTGGCCCGCCTGTCGGAGGCAGACAGGGCCGAGATCAATCGGCTGCCGGCGGCGACGCGCGGGGCCTGGCCTGTGTTGATCAGGGACGGCGCTGTGGCCCCGGTTCTTGCAGGCGAAGGGGTCGAACGGCGCGGCCTTGTCGCGGAACGGCTCAGGCTGGCGCTGGACGAAACGACGCACGAAGACGACCTGATTTCCGCCACCCGATAGCGTAACGCTGATTAAGCCCCTATTTTCCCAGACAGACACATCCAGACCGTCGATCCCATCGGGGTCGCGGACGACCGAGGACCTCAATGAACCTGCGTAATCTGGCGATCACCGGCGTGATCATTCTGGCGTTGCTGGCGGGCTATGTGGCGCTGTCGCAGGGTGGCGCCATGAACGGCGTGACGGGCCAGCCTGCCGGCAAGCCCGAGGCCATCAGCTATTCCCAGCTGGTGCAGCGCGTGAACGCGGGCGAGGTCAAACAGGTGACCATCCGCCTGGACAAGGTGAACGGCGAGCTGAAGAACGGCGAACGCTTCACCTCCACCACCGTCTATCCGAACGAACAACTGGTGGCCCAGATGCTGGCCGCCAACGTCGAGATCGACGCCAAGTCGGGCGGCCAGTCGATCTGGATGAGCCTGCTGCTGGGCATCCTGCCCATCGCGCTGCTGATCGGGGTATGGATCTTCTTCATGCGCCAGATGCAGGGCGGGGCGAAGGGCGCGATGGGCTTCGGCAAGTCCAAGGCCAAGCTGCTGACCGAGCACAAGGGACGCAAGACCTTCGACGACGTCGCCGGCGTGGACGAGGCCAAGGACGAGCTGCAGGAGGTCGTCGACTTCCTGAAGGATCCGGGCAAGTTCCAGCGTCTGGGCGGCAAGATCCCCAAGGGCGCCCTGCTGGTCGGCCCTCCCGGCACCGGCAAGACGCTGCTGGCGCGCGCGGTCGCAGGCGAGGCGGGCGTGCCCTTCTTCTCGATCTCGGGTTCGGACTTCGTCGAGATGTTCGTCGGCGTCGGCGCCAGCCGCGTGCGCGACATGTTCGAACAGGCCAAGAAGAATGCGCCCTGCATCATCTTCATCGACGAAATCGACGCCGTGGGTCGCCACCGGGGCGCCGGTCTGGGCGGCGGCAATGACGAGCGTGAGCAGACGCTGAACCAGCTGCTGGTCGAGATGGACGGCTTCGAGGCGTCCGAGAACATCATCCTGATCGCTGCGACCAACCGTCCCGACGTGCTGGACCCGGCCCTGCTGCGTCCCGGCCGTTTCGACCGCCAGGTGGTGGTGCCGAACCCCGACGTCTCAGGCCGCGAACGCATCCTGCGCGTCCACATGAAGGACGTGCCCCTGGCCGCCGATGTGAATGTGAAGACCATCGCGCGCGGCACGCCCGGCTTCTCGGGCGCCGACCTGGCCAACCTGGTCAACGAGGCGGCCCTGATGGCGGCGCGCAAAGACCGTCGCATGGTCACCCACCGCGACTTCGAAGACGCCAAGGACAAGGTGCTGATGGGCTCGGAGCGTCGCTCCATGGCGATGAACGAGGAAGAAAAGCGTCTGACCGCCTATCACGAGGCCGGTCACGCCATTGTCGCCATGAACGTCAAGATGGCCGACCCGGTGCACAAGGCGACCATCGTCCCGCGCGGCCGGGCGCTGGGCATGGTCATGCAGTTGCCGGAGGGCGACCGCTATTCGATGAAGTATCAGCAGATGATCGACCGGATCGCCATCATGGCGGGCGGCCGCGTCGCCGAGGAGCTGATCTTCGGGCCGGAGAACATCACCTCGGGCGCCAGCTCGGACATCGAACAGGCGACCAAGCTAGCCCGCGCCATGGTCACCCGCTGGGGCTTCTCGGACAAGCTGGGCACCGTGGCCTATGGCGAGAACCAGGAAGAGGTGTTCCTGGGCCACTCGGTCGCCCGTAGCCAGAACATCTCCGAAGAGACGGCGCGCACCATCGACGAAGAAGTCCGTCGCCTGGTGACCTCGGGCTGGGATGAAGCGCGCACGATCCTGACCACCAAGGCCGAGGACCACGAGAAACTGTCTCAGGCCCTGCTGGAATACGAAACCCTGTCGGGCGAGGAGATCAAGGACCTGCTGGAGAAGGGCGTCGCGCCGAACCGTGACGAGAACAACTTCCCCAACGCCGGGCCTTCGGTCTCGGTGCCGGTGACGCCGGTGTCGGACGGCACGGACATCGAGGTTCCGGTCGCCGCGCCGGCTGCGACCAGCGTGCCGACCGTTCACTGAACCCAAGGCCTGATCTGAAGATGGACCCGTCGGGAGAGCGATCTCCCGGCGGGTTTTCTTTGGGCGTTTGGCTGACGCACCGGCCAGCGTAATGAGCATTTCAACGAACAAGTTTGCATCACAAACCTGTCTGTGAGATATGGCGGTTTCAATCGTGGGAGGGACGTCATGTTGATATCGAAAGCAGAGCAGGGGGAGCGGCTGCATGGGCTGGATGCGCTGCGCGCCGGGGCGCTGCTGCTGGGGGTGGTGCTTCACGCCAGCCTGTCCTTCGTCCCGCAGCAGATCTGGATCGTGGCGGACGACAGCCGGTCGATCGGCGCCGCCTGGCTGTTCTTCGCCATCCATCTGTTTCGCATGACGGCCTTCTTCCTCATCGCGGGCCTGTTCGCGCACAGGATGCTGGCGCGGCGAGGTTGGGTCGCCTTCGCCAAGGATCGGGTGGTGCGGATCGCCGGGCCGCTGGGGGCCTTCTGGTTTCCGGTCATGGCGGGGATCGTCACGGCCCTGGCCTGGAATGCTCATGCCAATGGTCTGGTGACGCCCGGCGCGCCGCCGCCGCCGCCGCCGACCTATGACTGGACCAACTTTCCGCTGACCCACCTGTGGTTTCTGTGGGTGCTGACCCTGTTCTACGCCGTCGTCCTGATCGTGCGGGCGGCGCTGGCTGTGCTGGATCGCAACGGACGGGCGGGCCCGTTGGTGGACAGAATCACCGGCGCGCTGATCGGCCCGTGGACGCCTGCCGTGCTGGCCGCCCCGCTCGTCTTTGCGCTGTGGCTGGATCCGAAGTGGATCGCCTTCTTCGCCGTGCCGACGCCGGACGCGGGCGTGATCCCGAACACCTCCGCCCTGATCGGATTCGGCCTCGCCTTCGGCCTGGGCTTCGCGCTGGACCGGCGGCGTGATCTGCTGGACCGGATCGCCAAATGGTCGCCGCTGTTCCTGTGCGTGGCGCTGGTTTCGGGCGTGACGGCCTATATCCTTGCGGGCGGACCGAGCATCGCGCCGATGGGCGAGCCGACGGCCGGCAAGGCCCTGGCCGCCGCCGTCACGGCGGTCGCCGTCTATGCCTCGGCCTTGGCGGCAATGGGACTGTGCCTGCGGTTCGCCTTGGGCCACAGTCCGGTTCGGCGCTACCTCTCCGACGCCTCCTACTGGATCTATATCGTGCATCTGCCGCTGGTCATGCTGGCCCAGGTCTGGGTGCAGGATTGGGCCGGGCCGTGGTGGGTGAAGCTGATCGGCGTGTCGGCGGGCGTCTTCGCCGTGTGCCTGACGTCCTACGAACTGCTGATCCGCCACAGCTTTATGGGGCGATGGCTGAATGGCCGGCGCGTGCCGTGGCGCAACCGACCTGCGCCTGCGCTGATCCCCGCCGAATAATTTGCAAACCCTTCCGGCGGCGTCCATCCGAGGGACGCGCCCGTCGCACAGGAATCACACAGCGATGTCCGACAAGTCCCGCACCGGCCCGGAGGCCGACCTGGCCTTCATGAAGGCCATTGTTCAGGGCGGCAATAATCCCAGGGCGACCCTGACGCTGGGCGTCGCCTATCTGGCGGGCGGTCTGCTCTATGGTCTGCAATGCCTGTTCCATATCGGTCAGGTGTGGGGGATCGTGCGCTGGCCGCCGCTGGGAAATCTCAGCTTTGTGGTCGCCATCACGGTCGCCTTTCTTGTCGTCCTGACCTGGGCCGTGCGTGAGGATCGCAAGACGGGGACGGCCGGCCCGATCGTCACCCGCACGCTGAATGCCGCCTTCAGCGGCGCGGGCATGGCCAATCTGGCGATCATCATCGTGTTCGGCGTGGGGGCGCGCCGCGATCAGGACTTCGCGGTCTGGCTCTATTATCCGGCGATGATCTTCGCGCTTCAGTCGGCGGCCTGGTTCGTGGCCTACAGTCTGAAGAAGAAGCCATGGATGCTGGCGACGTCGTTAGGCGGCTGGATCACGGCGGTCGCGCTGGGTGTGCTGGTTCGCGACGCGGTGGTCTATCTCTACGTCTGCACCCTCGCCCTGTTCGTGCTCTTCGCGGGACCGGGCTGGATCATGACGCGTGCGGCGCTGAAGGCCCGCGCCAATGATGCGGATGTCGGCTGATCCATGGGACTGGACGCGCTCGGCAAGATCGACGAGGTCATCCACGGCCGGATGCGGCTGGGGATCATGGTCTATCTGGCCGACGCCGAGGCCGCCGACTTCACCGAGCTGAAGACGGTGTTGGAGGCGACGCAGGGCAATCTGTCCGTCCACATCAAGAAGCTGGAGGAGGCGGGATACGTCGCCGTGGCCAAGAGCTTCGTGAACAACAAACCCCTGACCCGCGTGACCATCACCCCGTCAGGACGCAAGGCCTTCGCCGCCTATCTGGAGGCGCTGGGCGGCCTGATCGGACGCTCGGCCTGATGGCGCCGATGGTCGTTGATCCGGACAAGGTGCGGGCGTTCGAGACGCCCGAGGCGTTCGAGGCCTGGCTGGCTGCGAACCACGACCGCGCGACCGAGCTCTGGATCCGCATCTTCAAGGTCAAGTCGGGCGTCGCCTCGATCACCTGGGTCGAGGCGGTGGACGTGCTCGTGTGCTGGGGCTGGATCGACGGGATCAAGAAAAGCTTGGATGCCGACAGCTTCCTGCAACGCGTCTCGCCGCGCGGCAAGAAGAGCGTCTGGAGCCAGATCAACGTCGCCAATGTCGCGCGCCTGATCGAGAACGGGCGGATGACGCCGCACGGGCTGAAACACGTCGAGGCGGCCAAGGCGGACGGGCGCTGGGACGCGGCCTACCGCATCAAGGGCTCGACCGCGCCCGACGACCTGATGGCCGCCATCGACGCCGAGCCGCAGGCACGGGCGACGTTCGACACCCTAACGGCGCAGAACAGGTTCGCCCTGACCTATCGCACCGAGGCGCCGAAGACCCCGGCGGGCCGCGTCAAGGCCATCGCCCGCCTGGTGGAGATGCTGAAACGGGGCGAGACGCCCCACCCGCAGAAGAGGGCGTGACCGTGTCGATTCCGCAGGTGATGGGCATCGTCAATGTGACGCCCGACAGTTTCTCGGACGGAGGGCGGTGGGCCTCGACGGAGGCGGCGATCGATCAGGCCGTGCGGCTGGTCGCGGACGGGGCTGATGTGCTCGATATCGGCGGGGAGAGCACGCGGCCGGGAGCCGAACCGGTAGGGGAGGCCGAGGAGATCGACCGGGTCGCGCCGGTCATCGCCGGCGTCCGCGCGCGCTGGGGCGGAGCGATCAGCGTCGATACGATGAAGCCCGCCGTCGCCCGCGCCGCCGTCGCGGCCGGGGCGACGATGTGGAACGACGTAACCGCGCTGAGCCATGCGCCCGACAGTGGGGCGGTCGCGGCCGAGCTGGGTTGCGACGTGGTGCTGATGCACATGCAGGGTGAACCCCGCACGATGCAGGCGGACCCGCGCTATGACGACGTGGTGGGCGAAGTCCGGGATTATCTGCGTGGCCGGGCCGAGGCGGCGATGACGGCGGGCGTGGCGCGCGAGCGGATCTGGCTGGATCCCGGCATCGGGTTCGGCAAGACCCTGGCGCACAATCTGGCGCTGACGGCGCGGTTGGGCGCGCTGACCGATCTGGGCTTTCCGGTGCTGTACGCCGCCAGCCGCAAGCGCACGATCCAGGCCATCGACTCGACGGGGGTGGACGCGACCGACCGGCTGGGCGGGTCGCTGGCGCTGGCGCTGGAAGGCGCGCGGCGCGGCGCGCGGATGGTGCGGGTCCACGACGTGCGCGAGACGGTGCAGGCGCTGAAGGTTCAGGCGGCGGTGAAGGCGGCGGTGACAGCGGCGGATTGAAGGCCCGCGACGGACGGTCGCAGCCGGTGTAGAGGGCAGGTCTGCAACAGCCCTGATGCGCCACATGCCCCTGACCGCCTACCTCGCCCCCATCGTCATGCTGTGCCTGTCGAACGTCTTCATGACCTTCGCCTGGTACGGCCATCTGAAGTTCGATCACAGGCCGCTGTGGATCCTGGTCATCGCCAGCTGGGGCATCGCCTTCTTCGAATACTGGCTGGCGGTGCCGGCCAATCGCATCGGCATCCAGGTCTATTCGCCGGCCGAACTGAAGACGATGCAGGAGGTGATCACCCTGTTGGTCTTCGCCGGGTTCTCGGTCCTGTATCTGGGCGAGAAGCTGACTGTGAACCACCTGGTCGGCTTCGCCTTCATCGCGCTTGGGGCCTTCTTCATCTTCAAGGGGCCGCTGGGCGGCTGATCGCGGCTTGCTCCGGACCGCGGCCTGTTCCATCTGGTCGCCATGTCCTGGGTGATGTCGATCAATCCGTGGGCGACGCTGGTCGTCGCCGGTCTGCTGGAGGTCCTGTGGGCCTCGGGCCTCAAGAACGTGGGCGTCAGCCGGCCGTGGACCTCGCTGGGGGTTGTGATCGCGCTGGCGGGCAGCATGATCCTGTTGTGGGTCGCCACGCAGAAGCTGCCGATCGGTACGGCCTATGCGGTCTGGACCGGCATTGGGGCGGTGGGCGCGGCGGTGGTCGGCATCCTGGTCTATGGCGAGCCGGCGACGGCGGTCAGGGCCGTGTGCATCCTGCTGATCGTGGCGGGCATCGTCGGGCTGAAACTGTTTTCGGGGGCGGCGGCATGAGTGCGCTTCATCAAGGTCGGGTGCTCATTCTGGCCGGGTCGGACAGCGGCGGGGGCGCGGGCATCCAGGCCGACATCAAGGCCGTGACCATGATGGGCGGGTTCGCCGCCACCGCCATCACGGCCATCACGGTGCAGAACACCCTGGGGGTCCACGGCGTCCATCCGCTGCCGCTGGATCTGATCGCGGCCCAGGCGCGGGCGGTTCTGGAGGACATCGGGACTGACGCGGTGAAGACCGGCATGCTGGGCTCGGTCGAGGTGGTCGAGACGGTCGCGGCCCTGCTGGACGAGGCGGATGCCCCGGCGGTGGTCGATCCGGTCATGGTGGCCAAAGGCGGGCACCCGCTGTTGCCCGACGCGGCGGTCGAGGCGGTGGAGCGCCTGATGATCCCTCGCGCGGCCCTGCTGACGCCCAATGCGCCGGAGGCCGAGGCCCTGACGGGGTTCGCGGTTCACGACCTGGATGGTCAGAGGCGGGCGGGCGAGGCGCTGCTGGCTCTGGGGGCGCGGGCGGTGCTGATGAAGGGCGGGCACGTGTCGGGCCCGACGGTGATCGACCTGCTGATGACCGCAGACGGCGAGACGGTGCTGGAGGCCGAGCGCGTCGACACCCGCCACACCCACGGCACCGGCTGCACGCTTGCGAGTGCGTGTGCGGCCGGCCTGGCGATGGGGCGGCCGCTGGAGGTCGCGGTGGCGGAAGCCTGGGCCTATGTCGGCGAGGCGATCCGCCGGGCGCCGGGCCTGGGCGGCGGGCACGGGCCGCTGGATCACGGCTGGCCGGTGCGGGGATGAGCGACCTTGAGGCGGAACTGGCCGCCATCGTGCGCGCCGACGCTGGTTTGATGCATGTGCTGACGACCGTGCGGGCGCTGGACCTGCCCGACTGGCGGCTGGTGTCCGGGGCGGTCTATCAGGCCGTGTGGAACGCCCGGACGGGGCGACCGGCGGGCTATGGGGTCAAGGACTACGACCTGGCCTATTTCGACGCGTCGGACCTGTCCTACGAGGCCGAGGACGTCGTCATCAAACGCGTCGCCGCCGCCTTCGACGAACCGTTCCGCAGCCAGGTCGAGGTCCGCAACCAGGCGCGGGTGCACCTGTGGTTCCAGAACCGGTTCGGCGAACCCTATGCGCCGTTGCATTCGACGGACGAGGCGCTGGGCCGGTTCGTGGCGCCGACCTTTGCGGTCGGGGTGCGGCTGGAGGCGGACGACAGCCTCAGCGTCGCCGCGCCGTTCGGGCTGGACGACGTGTTCGCCCTGACGATCCGGCCCAACCCGAACCGGCAGGTGGCCAGGGGCTGGGCCAAGGCCGTCGACAGCGCGCGGGCGCGCTGGCCCGAGCTGACGGTGGTCGAACCCTAGAAGGGGCCGTGCTTGCCGTTCGAGGAGAACTCGGGCGGGGCGGCCTTGTGGACATATTGTTCGGCGACCAGCCAGGCCTTGAAGGGGCGCAGGCACCCCAGGCACAGGGCGACCAGGATCGGCAGGGTCACGACCAGATGCACCCAGATCGGCGGATGTACGGTGAAGTCGAACACCATCAGCAGGATCATCCCCACCACCCCGACGGCCGTCATGACGAAGAAGGCCGGACCGTCCGCCGGATCGGCGAAGGCGTAGCTGAGCCCGCATTCCGGACATTCCGTCTGCAGCGTCAGATAGCCCTTGAACAGCGGACCCTTGCCGCAGCGGGGGCAGCGACAGGCCAGGCCGGTCTTCAGGGTGCTGAGGCGCGGATAATCGGTCATCTGGCGACTATGGGCGCTTAAAACGGCGCTGTCGCGTGGACCGGTT
Source organism: Brevundimonas diminuta (assembly GCF_022654015.1). NCBI lineage: Bacteria > Pseudomonadati > Pseudomonadota > Alphaproteobacteria > Caulobacterales > Caulobacteraceae > Brevundimonas > Brevundimonas diminuta. The sequence continues at coordinate 3,090,209 of NZ_CP073063.1, read as the reverse complement.
GTCCTAACGCCATCCCTCATCACGGTGAACGGCGGTTAACCGCGATTAAAGGCCTTGTGCGGCATGGGTCGGAAGATATGTCCGGGGCCTCGCCGACAAAGCGCATCCTGAAGACGACCGTGGCCGCCGCCACGGCCGGCGCCGTCGTGTTTGCGCCGATGGCGCCGCTGGCCCAGGAAGTCGGCCGGTCGCGCGATCCGCTATCGATCAATATTGGCGCCAACGCCGAGTTCACGCGGGTCGAGTTCGGCGGTGTGATTGGGGTGCGCTCGCGTGTCAGCCGCGAGGGCGACAAGGTCGTCGTCCGGCTGGGAACCACCGCCGCGCCCGACGTCTCGCGACTGAAGGTCGATCCGCCGGCGGGGGTGAAGTCGGTCGAGACGCGGCCGAGCCCGGGCGCGGGCGGCACGGACCTGATCCTGACGCTGGAACAGGGCGCGGATGCGCGCTCGGGTGTCGCGGACGGGGCGGTTTGGCTGAACCTCTATGCGCCCGGCAAGGCGCCGGAGGGCGGGGACGCCGCCGCGCCGCAGACGACCAAGGCCGTGGTGCCGGTGCGGGCCGAGACGGCCGGCGGCAAGACCGTCCTGACCTTCGACTGGGGCGCGCCGGTGGGGGCGGCGGTCTTCCGCCGGGGCGATGCGGTGTGGGTGGTGTTCGACACGGCCGCGCGCATGGATATGAGCGGCGCCAAGGCGCTGGGGTCGGCCAAGAACGCCCAGTGGGCGGCCGGGCCGGGTTATACGGCTCTGAGGATCGCCGAACCCGAAGGGTTGGGCGTCTCGGCGCAGGGGCAGGGCGGGACCTGGACCGTGACCCTGGGCGGTCCCGACGGCGCGGCGGGCGGGGTCGAGGTCGGTCGGTCCGACGACGGCGCGCCGGTACTGGTGGCGCAGATGGCCGGGGCGACCAAGGCGGTCTGGCTGACCGATCCGCTGGTCGGGGACCGGTTCGCGGCGGTGACGGCCCTGGCGCCCGGCAAGGGTTACGCCGGCGGACGGCGCACGGTCGATCTGAGTCTGATCCCGACCGCGCAGGGCCTGGCTGTCGAGACGTCGGCCGACGACCTGAAGATCGAGGCGTCGGGTGATCTGGTGACGCTGAGCCGGCCCAAGGGGCTGGCCTTGTCGTCGCCGGCGGCCGGACTGGAGACGGGCGACCACAATGCGGATGCGCCCAAGCGGGCGGCCTATCCGGCCCTGATCGACGAGGCCTGGGCCGCGACGGGCGAGGCGGGATTCTCGGACCGCTATCACCGGCTGCAGGATGCGGCCGGGCTGGAGACGATCGCGGCGGCGGACAATCCGCGCGCGCCGATCGAGGCGCGGATGGCGCTGGCGCGGTTCCTGGTCGGGTCGGGCTTGAACTATGAGGCCATCGGGGTGCTGAACGCCTTGATCGCCAAGGCGCCCAACCTGCAAGGCGAGCCCGAAGTGCGCGGCCTGCGCGGCGTGGCGCGCGTCGGCGTCGGGCGGTTGGAAGAGGCCCAGGTCGATTTTGCGGGTGCGGCTCTGGCGGGCGATCCGGCGACCAAGGTCTGGCTGGGCTATATCGCTTCGGAGATGGGCGACTGGGAGGGGGCGCGTCGCAACTTCGCCGCCGGCGCCCCGGCCATCGACAGCTTCCCCAAGGAATGGCGCGCGCGGTTCGGCGCGGCCCACGCCATGGCCGCGATCCAGTTGAACGATCTGGCCGCCGCCCAGCAGCTGTTGGCCTATGTCTTCAGCCAGGATGCGCCGGCCGTCGATCAGCTGACCGCGCGTCTGGTGCAGGCGCGGATGTTCGAGCTGAACGGCGACAAGACCCGGGCGCTGGCGGTCTACAAGGCCGTGGCGCGCGCGCCGCTGGATGGGATCGCGACGCCGGCGAAACTGGGCGCCATCAGCCTGGAGCTGGACAAGGGCGCGATCACGCCGGATCAGGCGACGGCCCAGCTGGAACAGCTGAAGTGGCGCTGGCGCGGTGATGCGACCGAGATGGCCGTGGTGCGCAAACTTTCGGGCATCTATCTGCAGCAGGGGCGATACCGCGAGGCGCTGGACGCCCTGCGCGGCGCGGGCAAGCGGATGGCGGGCGTGCCGGGCGCGGCCGAGGTGCAGGCGGATCAGGCCAACGCCTTCCGCGCCCTGTTCCTGGACGGGGCGGCGGACGGTTTGCAGCCGGTGCAGGCGTTGGCGCTGTTCTATGACTTCCGCGAACTGACGCCGATCGGGGCTGATGGCGACGAGATGGTGCGGCGTCTGTCGCGCCGGCTGATCGACGTGGACCTGCTGGATCAGGCCGCCGAACTGCTGAAGCACCAGGTGGACGAGCGTCTGGACGGGGTGGCCAAGGCTCAAGTCGCGACCAATCTGGCGACCGTCTATCTGATGGACCGCCAGCCGGAGAAGGCGTTGCAGGCCATATGGGGCTCGCGCACCACCCTGCTGCCTAATGCGATGAACAGCGAGCGCCGGGCGCTGGAGGCGCGCGCCCTGATGGATCTGGGCCGGTTCGATCATGCGCTGGAAGTGCTGGACCGGGATCAGTCGAACCCGGCGCGCGAGGTCCGGGCCGACATCTTCTGGAAGCAGCAGAAGTGGGGCGAGGCGGCGCCGATCTATGAGGCGCGGCTGGGCGATCGCCACAAGACCGCGACCACGCCGCTGACGCCGGCCGAGGAAAGCTGGCTGATCCGGGCGGGCGTCGGCTATTCGCTGGCGGGCGATCGGGCCGCGCTACAGCGGCTGAGCGGGCGCTTTGGGCCGATGGTTCCCGGCGCGCGGTCCGCGGCGGCGCTGCGGGTCGCGCTGGACGACAATCTGTCGGGCGTGGCGGGGACAGGCGACTTCGCCAATCTGTCCAGCCAGGCCGACACCTTCGTCGGCTGGGTCAACAGCGCCAAACAGGCGTTCCGAAAAGAAGCTGACGCAAAAAGCGCGGCCTGAAATTGAAACGGGCGGAGATCGCGTCGCGACCCCCGCCCGTCGTGCATTGCCGGTCCTGCATCGCAGGACCGAAAAGGCTTAGCCGTTGACGGCGTCCTTCAGCGGCTTGGAGACGCGGAAGCGCACGGCCTTGGAGGCGGCGATCTTGATGGTCGCGCCGGTGGCCGGGTTGCGGCCTTCGCGCTCGGCGCGGTCGGCGGTGTCGAAGACGCCCAGGTTCGAGATGCGGATGTCGCCGCCCGACTTCAGGGTCGAGTGGATGTTTTCGACGATCGCGGTCAGCACCTTGCCGGCGTCGGCCTGCGAAACACCAGCGTCCTTGGCGACGGCGGCGATCAGTTCGGCTTGAGTGGTCATAAGAAGCGTTTCCAGTGTTAGTCGCCCGATTCCGAGCGAGGACCGGGGGATCAACACGGATTTCCATACGCTTTGCAAGCGCCGATGACGCTTAAAGCCAGATGGGGCGGGGGATTATCCGGTACCGGACGCCCGCTGGAAGCTCTCGACCAGGCTTCCGGCGACCAATCTCCAGCCATCCACCAGCACGAAAAAGATCAACTTGAAGGGAAGGGAGACCACCACCGGAGGGAGCATCATCATGCCCATGGACATCAGCACGCTGGCCACCACCAGATCGATCACAAGGAACGGAACGAAAAGGAGAAATCCGATTTCGAACGCCTTCTTCAACTCGCTGATCATGAAGGCCGGGGTGACCACGCGCAGGGGCAGGTCCTGGACGTTCTGGGGCCGGTCGATCTTCGAGAGACGGGTGAACAGGGCGAGGTCCCCGCGGTCCACCTGGGCCAGCATGAAGGTTTTTACGGGTTCTGACGCCTGATCGAAGGCCTGGGGCAGTTCGATCTGCTGATCCATCAGCGGACGGATGCCCGAATCATAGGCGTCCTGCCAGGTCGGGGCCATGACGATGGCGCTGAGGAACAGCGACAAGGACACCAGGACGGCGTTCGGCGGCGACTGTTGCAGGCCCAGCGCCGTGCGCAGCAGCGACAGGACCACGATGATCCGCACGAAGCTGGTGGTCATGATGACGATGGACGGCGCCAAGGACAGGACGGTCATCAGACCGACCAACTGGACCACGCGCTGGGTCAGGCCGGCGCCGGTGCCCAGATCGATGTTCAGGGCCGAGCCGCTTTGCGCCGCCTGCTGAGCCAGGGCCGCGACGGGCCAGGCCAGACAGACCAGGGTGGTGAACAGCGACAGCAGGGCTGCGCGTTTCAGCTCGGCGCCGGTCGGCTTGACGAAGACGGCGGCCTTCACTGGCCGCCTCCCATTTTGCTGAGAGAGGGCTGACGCGGCTCGATCAGTTCGCGGCCTTCGCCCAGCAGAATCAGCCGTTCCTCATCATCGACGCGGACCAGAACGAGGCGACGGGCGGGGTCCAGCACCAGGGTCTCGACGACCTGAAGCCGGCGCTCGCCGCGCTCGGCGTTCAGCCGGGCCAGGATTTGCGGCGCATAGCGGCGCGCAGCCCAGGCCGCGATCCCGATCAGGCCGAGGGTGAAGGCCAGGCCGAAGACCGCCCGGGCGAGATCGAGGAAATTCATGACGCTGCAAAGGCCCCGCGCAGTCCGCGCTTAGACTGCGAATGTTAACCAGCACGGTTAACGACCCGTTGAGATAACCCCCTATTAACCATCCAGGCGGCATTTTCTGCCCATCGCGCGCATCCGCGTCGCACGGGAGATCGCCATGGGCGTCGCCGACATACCGCTGCTGGGGCAGATCAAGGGCCGGCTGGGCTGGCTGGACGCCCGCCAGCGGGTCATCGCCGAGAACGTCGCCAACGCCGATACGCCGGGCTTCGTCGGGCGTGATCTAAAACAGCCGATCGACTTCGCCGCGGCCATGCGCTCGGGCGGGGGTCTGCAGATGGTGCGCACCAATGCCGCCCATATCGCGCCGGCCGGTTCGCCGGTGCGGTTCGCTCCGACCAAGGCGCCCGATTCGGAGACCACGCTGGACGGCAACTCGGTGGTGGTCGAAGAGCAGATGCTGAAGATGGCCGAGAGCCGCATGGCCTATGACGCCGCCATCGGCTTCTACCAGAAATCCATGTCCATGATCCGCATGGCCGCCAAGCGGCCGGGCGCCTGAGCCGATGGCCGAGAAGGACTGACCCATGCCTGATCCCATCCCCCCTTCGAACAGCGCCATGGCGGTGGCGGCCTCGGCCCTGAAGGCGCAGCAGTCGCGCATGCGCGTGATCGCCGAGAACATCGCCAACGCCCAGTCGACGGCGCGCACGCCGGGCGGCGAGCCCTATCGCCGCCAGATTCCGGTCTTCCAGGCGCGCGAGGTCGATGGGGCGACCGGCGTCACCCTGGCCGAGGTCCGGCCCGACCAGGGCGACTTCAAGATGGACTATGACCCGTCGCACCCGGCCGCAAACGCGCAGGGCTATGTGATGCGGCCCAATGTCGACACCCTGGTCGAGGCGATGGACATGCGCGAGGCGCAGCGCGCCTATGAGGCCAATCTGAACGTCATCGAGACGGCGCGGTCGATGGACAGCCGCACCCTCGACATTATCAAACGCTGAGGACTAGGCCATGAATCCGATGATGGCCGCCAAGGCCTATGCCGCCGTTCAGGGCGGCGCCATGCCGACAGCAGCCCAGGCGCCCGGCGTCGGGGACGGCGGCTTCGCCGACCTGGTCAAGAACGCCATGAGCGACATGACCCAGCAGTCGCGCGCGGCCGAAACCCAGATGACCCGCTCGGTCCAGGGCCAGGGCAATCTGATCGACGTGGTCACGGCGCTGAGCTCGGCCGAGGCGTCGCTGGAGACGGTGATCTCGGTCCGCGATCAGGTGATTTCCGCCTATAAGGAAATCATGGCGATGCCGATCTGACAGCGGGTCAGAAGTAGCGTTCGCCGATCCGCAGCGTGTCGCCGGGCGAAACGCGCGCATCGGCGGTCAGCGGCTGGGCCTCTTCGATCTGTGATCCGGCGCGACGCACGAAGACGCGGCGCGTGTTGGCGCGATAGGTGAAGCCCTGAGCCGTCGCCACGGCGTTCAGCACCGTCAGGTCCGGCAGATAGGGGTATTCTCCCGGCCGGTTGACCTCGCCCAGAATGTAGATCGGCCGATAGGTCAGGACCTGGGCGGTGACGCGCGGCTGGTTCAGATAGCCCTGGCTCAAGGCCTGAGCGACGGCGTCCTGAAGCTGGGCGCCCGTCAGGCCGGCGGCCTGGATCTCGCCGATCAGGGGCAGGGCGATCCGGCCGTTGGCGTCGATGACGAACTCGCCGCCCAGCGCCGCCTCGCCGAAGACGTCGATGCGTACCTTGTCGGCGGAGGCGAGGCGGTAGTCGGAGACAGTCTGAGGCGTGAAAGCCGTCAGGCCTAGCGACAGGATCGCGACCAGCAGGCCGATGCCTCTTCTTGCCCCCACTGTCATGGCTCCCGATCGTTAAGGGTGCGAAGGCTAAACGCGTCGGTTGTTTCGGTCTAGGGGCGGTGCGACAGGATACGGGCGGCGAGATCGCTGGCCTGGCCGCGCAGGTCGGGCACGGCCGTCATTTCCCAGAAGGCGCCGCGCGTCAGGGGGCCGATGGCGTGAAGACCGCGCGCGGGGGCGCCCGCGCCGTCCAGCAGGCCGCCCTCGTCATCGACCTGCAGGCCCAGGCCCAGGGGATCGGGGCGACCGTAACCCTTGTCCAGGATGTCGCGGATCATCGGTTCGGTGCTCTTGGAGATCACGCCCAGCGGCCCGGTGCAGTTCACGACCAGATCGAACCGCTCCTTGATGGCGCGTTTCTTTCCGCGCGGACGCCACGAGACCTCTATGACGTCGGTCGCTTTCAGCTCGGTCAGCTTGCCGGCCAGGATCGTCAGCTCCCCGCCGGCCAGCATGGAATGGATGTCGCGCGCCGGGCCGGGCGACAAACGGTGGCGATGCACGTCCCACAGGGGGCGCAGATGGCGCAGAAAGCGGCTGCGCTCGACCCGCGACCAGCCGCGCCAGATGTCGCGCGCGGAATGGCGCAGGCGGTCGAACACGGCGCGCCAATCGGCCTCGGCCGTCGCGGCGCGGATCTGACGCAGGATTTCGGCCGGGCTGCCTGAAAAGGCGCCGACATAGGGCGTGGGCGGAACGGTCGCGTGGGCGCGGGGCAGAAGGCCGTGGCGCGACAGGGCGGTCAGGCGGCGTCCTGGTCGGCGCAGGGTGATGGCCGCATCCACCATCGTCAGGCCCGACCCGATCAGCAGGACGTTGCGGGCGTCGCGCGCCGTCTGGGGATCGAATCGCCAGGGGTTTTCGACATAGGCGGAGGAGGCGCGCACCGCGTCCTCGACGCCGGGGGGCGAGGCGGGCTCCAGATTGCCCAGCGCCAGCACGACCTGATCGGTCGCGACCTCGCCGTCGCTGGTCAGGATCCGCCAACTGTCGTCCTGGCGATCGATGGACTGAGCCTCGGCGCCGATCAGGTTCAGTCGGTCGGGGGCGTCGTCCAGCGCCTCGTCCAGCAGGGCCTGAAGATAGTCGCCATAGACGCCACGGGTGATGAAGCCGTCCTGAGCGCGCCACGAGGGCTGTTCGGCCAACCAGTCGGCGAGATGGCTGGGCTGGTCGGGAAAGGCGCTCATATTATCCAGGCGGACGTTCAGCAGATGGCCGGGATTTCCGGTGTCATAGGCGGTGCCGGGACCGAAAACGCCGCGCCGTTCGATCAGGGTGACGCGCACATCGCGCGAGGCCTTCAGCAGATTGACGGCGGTCAGCAGGCCGCTGAAACCCGCGCCGATGATGGCGACATGCAGTCCATTCTGCTGCGGCACGCGCACCCCCGTTTTCCGTTTCCGTCGCTGTCGATAACACGCGCCGGGCCAGAGCGATCATGGCGATAAATATCTATCTGACCAGTAGGAATAACGTGATCAGCGGTTGCGACCTCTGGCCTTTTGGATGTCGCGAAAGGCCAGCGGGAGGAGCGTCCAGGGCTCGACGCAGTAGCGGACGAACAGCCGTTTAGGATCATGCAGCAGGCGATAGGCCCATTCGATGCCGGCGCGTCCCATCCAGCGCGGGGCCGCGTTCTGGACGCCCGCCTCATAGTCGAAGGCGGCGCCGACCGACAGGATGACGCAATCGGGCAGGCGCTCGAAGTTGTCGGCGATCCACAACTCCTGGCGCGGCATCCCCATGCCGACGAACAGGATGTGGGGCTGAAAGCCCGTGATCCGATCCAGGACGGCGGCGTTCTCGGACGAACCGGGCCGGGCGTCGAAAAAGCCGTGGTGGATGGCGATGTCGGCGTCGGGATAGCGGGCCTTCAGCCGGCGAGCCGCCTCGTCGCCGACGCCGGGCGCGCCGCCGACGGACAGGACGCGCCAGCCCTCGCGGTTCGCGACGCTCCAGAAATGGTCGCGCCAATCCAGATAGGTGCAGCGGTGAAAGCCCCGGCTGTGCAGGCCCAGGGCGCGCGAGAAGGCCAGAAGCGGCGTCGAATCGACCTCGATCAGATCGGCCCTGTCGTAGAAGGCGCCGAGTTCAGGCCGCTCCTGCATCAGATACAGGCTGTGAAGATTGTGATTGGCGATCAGGCTCTTTGCGCCCTGTCGCACCGCCTGCTGAATATGGTGCAGCACCTCGTCGGGCTTCACCAGATCCATCGGTTGACCCAGGATCGTGACCCGCTCGCGGGCGCGGCGGTTCTGGCGGAACGGCGCGCGCGGCCGGGCGCGGCGCTCCGTGGCGAAGCGCTCTGGCGCAGGGGGGCTGAGAGACGGGTCCGCCATGAGACGCTTGTAGGCGACCTGGCCTCAAGACGGGGTTAGAAAACAGCCTTAGCGCCCATTAAGTCGCCACCGAACGCGGATCGAAAATGATGTGCGGCCAGGCTTGCCGCGCTGCGTGCGCAAGAAATCTCGCAAAGGCGAAAAATCCTTGTTGACCCCGCCCGGAGCCTCCCTTAGAGGTCCGCGCCTTCCCGATGGAAACGCCGCAAGGCGGTGCCGACGGGGCCCAGATGGCGGAATTGGTAGACGCGCTGGCTTCAGGTGCCAGTGGCTTAACGGCCGTGGAGGTTCGAGTCCTCTTCTGGGCACCATCTTTCAGAAAGCGTCGCACCGAACGGTGCGGCGCTTTCTTCGTTTTGGCCTATCGCCTCGCGCGCGGCGGCGTTTTTTGTCGCCTATCGGAATGCGCGCGGCGCATTCCTGCTTGAGGCCGCATTGTGATTGCGGCGCGCGGCGCTCAGCATTGCTGTAGGCCGTTTCGCGCGCCGCGTTCGCCGTGTAAGAGCCTGAGCATGACCGTTTACCTGCATGAGGGCGACCTGCCCGACGATCTGGACCTGGGGTCCGAGGTCGCCATCGATTCCGAGACGATGGGTCTGCGTTTCCGCCGCGATCCGCTGTGCGTGGTGCAGCTGTCGTCGGGCGACGGAAACGCCCATGTCGTGAGGCTGAACCGGCCCGCCTATGATTGTCCGAACCTGAAGCGGGTGCTGACCGATCCGGCGGTGACCAAGATCTTCCATTTCGGCCGGTTCGACATCGGCATGTTCCTGCTGCACCTCGGCGTCGAGACGCGTCCGGTCTATTGCACCAAGATCGCCTCCAAGCTGGCGCGCACCTATACCGACCGGCACGGGCTGAAGGACGTGGTGCGCGAGACGGTGGGCGTGGACCTGTCCAAGGCGCAGCAGTCCTCGGACTGGGGCGCCGAGACGCTGAGCCAGGCGCAGCTGGACTATGCGGCGTCGGACGTCCTTTATCTGCATGCGGCCAAGGCCAAGCTGGACATGATGCTGGCGCGCGAGGGGCGAACCGAAATGGCCGCTGAATGTTTCGACTTCCTGCCGACGCGGTCGGCGCTCGACCTGGCCGGCTGGGACGAGACCGACATCTTCGCCCACAGCTGAGGCGCGCTTGACCGAACACGGCGAACAGTCCCGTATCGAGGCCGACGAGGCCAGGGTCGCCCTGGCCGGCGCCCGCTGGCGCGCGCGCTCGCGCCGGGTGAAGCTGTATCGCCGTGTCCTGCCGATCGTCATCCTGGTGCTTGCGGGCGGCGCCCTGACCTGGACCGTGTTCCGCACCGTCATGTCGGGGGTGGAGCGCAAGGCCAGCCAGAGCCAGGAAGTCCGGCTGGACGCCCCCCTGTTCCACGGCCAGGACGCGCAAGGCCGCGCTTTCACCGTCGGCGCGCAAGGCGCCGTGCGCGACCCCAATACCGGAAAGTTCAAACTGATCGGCCCGGCGCTGAAGCTGAACCTGGGCGGACGCAAGGTCACCGAACTGACCGCCGACGGCGGCACTTACGATGAGCAGGCCAAGACGGTGACGATCGGTCCGAACGTGCGCATTTCAGACGGGGGCACGGGCTTTGTCCTGACCACGCCCGAGGCGGTGGTCGACACCTCGACCGGAAACGTCACCGGTTCAAAGGGCGTTCAGGGTTCCGGCCCTATTGGAACCATCAACGCATCGTCCTATGCGATCTACGATCAGGGACAGCGCGTCGTATTTGACGGCGCAGGCGACAACAAGGTGAAGGGCGTTCTGACGCCCAAGGGGTCAGGCGGATGATCGTGACGAAGATTTCTAAGACGCTGGCCGTCTTCGCGGCGGCGGCCGTCGTAGGCATGCCGGCCCTGGTCGATGCCCAAGCCCAGGCGACCAATCAGCCCGTCGCCTATGGCGCGGACGCGGTCGAATACGCCCCCAACCGCATCATCCTGCGCGGCCGGGCCGAGGCGACGCAGGGCGGCAATCGCTTTCGCGCCGACACCCTGACCCTGGTCAGCGGCGAGGGCGGCGATCTGCAACGCGCCGAGGCCAGCGGGACCGTCTATTTCGTGACGCCGGACCAATCGATGCGCGGCGACCGGGCCGTCTATAATCTGGGCAATGGCGAGATCGTGGTGACGGGCAATGTCATCCTGACCCAGGGCAAGAACGTCCTGACCGGCTCGCGCCTGGTCTACAACATCAACACCGAGACCGCCCGCATGGACGGCGCGCCGCGCGGCGCCGCCGGAAGCCGCGTGCAGGGCGTCTTCTATCCCAACTCGAACTGAGGCCGTCTGGCCGTCACGGACCTGAGCATTTGGCGCGCAAGGAACTGTCAGCCCTGAATCTGGATGAGCGGCCGCAACCGGCCGCCGTAGCGCCCGCGCCTGCGGAAAAAGGCCTGCGGGTGATGAACCTGGCCCGGTCGTTCGGCCAGCGTCAGGTCGTGCGCGACGTGTCCCTGACGGTGCAGCGCGGCGAGGTCGCGGGCCTGCTGGGTCCCAACGGGGCCGGCAAGACCACCTGCTTCTACATGATCACCGGCCTGATCCCGCCGGATTCGGGCGCGATCTGGCTGGACGGCGAGAACATCACCGGCCAGCCGATGTATCAGCGCAGCCGCATGGGCCTGGGCTATCTGGCGCAGGAGGCCTCGATCTTTCGCGGCATGACGGTCGAGCAGAACGTCAAGGCGGTGGTCGAGCTGAACTATCCCCGTGACCAGATCCGCGCCGAGACCGACCGGCTGCTGAACGAACTGCACATCGACCATCTGCGCCATGCGCGGGCCACCGCACTGTCGGGCGGCGAGCGTCGGCGAGTGGAGATCGCGCGGGCGCTGGCCGGACGGCCGTCCTTCATGCTGCTGGACGAACCCTTCGCCGGCATCGACCCCCTGGCCATCGCCGACATCCGCACCGTGATCCGCTATCTGGCCAGCCAGGGCATCGGCGTGCTGATCACCGACCACAATGTGCGCGAGACCCTGGATATCACTGACCGGGTGTCGATCATCTCGAACGGCGCGGTGCTGTTCGAAGGCACGTCCGACGAGGCGATCCACGACGCTGAAGTGCGCCGGGTGTATCTGGGCGAAAACTACATCTGATCTGCGGGTGTCGTCATCCTCCGGCGAGCGTAGCGAGACCGGGGGACCCAGCGGCGCGCGAAAGCGCGAAACTGTCGCGGACCAGGATTTTCCAACATCGTGCGCCTGAGGCATCGCCTGCGGCGCCGCTGGGTCCCCCGGTCTGCGCCGCTAGGGCGCGGCTTGCCGGAGGATGACGAAAGGGTCTGAGGCCGCGTTCGTCTCGCGTTAACCGGTTCGGCGACATTCTGTCCCAGCAAGTTCCGGGCCACTCGGCGGCCGGGCGGGAAGATTTCGGACGTGATCGGGCAAAGGTTAGAGGTCAGGCAGGGGCAGGGGCTGGTCATTACGCCCCAGCTGCAGCAGGCGATCAAGCTGCTGCAACTGTCGAACCTCGAGCTGGAGGACTTCGTCGAGGCCGAACTGGAGCGCAATCCGCTGCTGCAACGCGAGGAACCGGAAGGCGAGACGCCCGAGCCGGTCGAGCGCGTCGAGGCGGCTTCGGATAGCGAAATGTCCTTCGGCGACGGGGTCGCGGACGCAGCGGCGTCTTCGATGGACGCCGGTTCCGACGACGTCTACGGCGACGCGGCGCCCGGCGAGCGCACCAGCGACCGGATGACCGACGAGGCTCAGCCGGGGCTGTCGGACTGGTCCAGCGCCGGCAAGGGCGGCCAGATGTTCGAAGGCGAGGGCGAGCGGCCCGACGCGCACGAGCTGACCCTGTGGGAGCATCTTCAGGCCCAGGCGTCGAGCGCGGGCCTGTCGCCAGCGGACCACGGCATCGCCCTGACCCTGATCGATGCGACGGACGAGGGCGGCTATCTGCGCGGGGAACTGGCCGAGTTCGCCGACCGGCTGGGCGTGCCGCTGGCGCGGATCGAGGCGGTGCTGGGCGTCTGTCACGGCTTTGAGCCCACCGGGATCATGGCGCGGTCGGTGCCGGAATGCCTGAAGTTGCAGCTGATCGAGCGCAATCGGTTCGATCCGGCGATGGCGGCCCTGCTGGACAATCTGGACCTGCTGGCCAAGCGCGATCTGGCGGGCCTGCGCCGCGTCTGCGAGGTCGATGGCGAAGATTTGACCGACATGATCGCCGAACTGCGGGCGCTGACGCCGCGTCCGGGCGCAGGCTTCGGCGGCGAGCCGGCGCAGACGGTCGTGCCGGACGTGCATGTGCGGCCAGACCCTGCCGGCGGCTGGCGGGTCGAGCTGAACGCCGACACCCTGCCGCGCCTGTTGGTCGACAAACGCTATCACGGCCTGGTCCAGGCCGGCGCGCGATCGGATACCGAAAAGACCTTCGTCGCCGACTGCGCCGCCCAGGCCAACTGGCTGGTCAAGTCGCTGGATCAGCGGGCCAAGACCATTCTGAAGGTCTCGTCCGAGATCGTGCGCCAGCAGGACGCCTTCCTGGCCTTCGGCGTCGAGTTTCTGAGGCCGCTCAATCTGAAGACCGTCGCCGACGCCATCGGCATGCACGAATCCACGGTCAGCCGCGTCACATCGAACAAATATATCGCCACGCCGCGGGGCGTGTTTGAGCTGAAATTCTTCTTCACGGCCGCCATCCAGTCGGTGGACGGCGCATCGACCCATTCGGCCGAAGCCGTCCGTCACAAGATCAAATCCATGATCGACGGCGAGGGGATCGAGGGCGACGTTTTGTCCGACGACCGGATCGTGGAAATCCTGAAGGAAACGGGCATCGACATCGCGCGCCGCACGGTGGCCAAATATCGGGAAGCCTTGAGGATTCCGTCCTCGGTCGAGCGCCGCCGGATGATGAAGACCGGCTGAAATCCACAGCCAAGCGTGACCACAAATCGGTGATCTGGATTGACACCAAGTCGGGTCGGGCGCGTTCTATCGGCATGCAAGTCCAAGTCAGCGGCAAGCAAGTGGATGTCGGCGAAGCGTTAGGCTCGCGCATCTCCCAGGAACTCGAAGACGGGGTCGGAAAATACTTCGCCCGAGGCGGTGAAGACGCCGAGGTCGTGGTGTCCAAGGACGGCCACAACTTCAAGGTAGACTGTTGGGTCCGCCTCGCGTCGGGCCAGACCCTGGTGACGACCGGCATGGGCGGCGACGCCCATTCGGCCTTCACCGAGGCGCTGGATCGGCTCGAAAAGCGGGTTCGCCGCTACAAGCGTCGGCTCAAGGATCACCACATCGGACCGAAGGGTCTGTCGCCCGAGAAGACCGAAAACGCCGCCCGTGAAGTCGCACGCAGCATCGTGCTGCGTGATCCCGACAGCGTGGAAGATGATGTCTTCGGCGACACCGGCGAGAACGACGGCCCGCCGCCGGTGGGCATGGTCATCGCCGAAACCGAGCACGAAATCCGCACCATCACGGTCGGACGGGCCGTGCTGGAGCTGGACATGACGGGCTATCCGGTCGTGCTGTTCCGCAATGCTGCCCACGGTGGGCTGGCGGTCGTCTATCGGCGCCCGGACGGCAATGTCGGATGGATCGATCCCGAACGGACGGCCAAGGCCAACGGTTCGGTGAACTAAGCCTCAGTTTGACTTCGGCGCGGTTGTCTCTAAACGGACGGCCGCGCCGTTGTCTGCTGCGTGTATCGAGGTTGTGTAATGGACATCGGTGATCTGCTCGCGCCCAAGGGCGTGGTGCTGCGCAGCGGCGCGTCGTCCAAGCGACAGGCGCTTCACGCGCTAGCCGAGGCGGCGTCGCATGCGCTGGGTCTGGATGAAGCCCGTATCTTCGACGCCTTGATGGAACGCGAGACGCTGGGATCGACCGGGCTGGGGTCCGGGGTCGCCGTGCCGCACGCGCGTCTCACCGAGGTCGATAAGGTGACGGCGGTGTTCGTGCGGCTGGATACGCCTGTGGCCTATGATGCGGTGGACGACCGTCCGGTCGATCTGATCGTGGGCCTGTTCGCCCCGCCCAAGGCGGGCGCCGAGCATCTCAGGGCTTTGGCGGCGGTTTCGCGCGCGCTGCGGTCGCCCGAACTGCGTGAGCAGCTGAGACAGGCGCGCACGACCGATGCGATCCGCGCCCTTTTCGTCAAGGACGCCACGGCCGCGACAGCGGCTTGAACTTCGGCGTGAACGGCGGCGCCTGCGCGCCGCCATCCATCAGATCAGTGAACGGAAACCGGCTCCAGCTCGTGCGCCACGGCGGCGGCGAAGGCGGTGTCGCGGTCGATCATGACCGCCAGACGCTCGCCGTCGGCGCTGTGAACGGCATAGAGCATTTGGCCGGGATTCAGATCCACGTCCTTGATCTCGACCGCCTCTTCCAGCAGGTCCGAGGCCTTGATCTCGCGCACATACACCAGGTCGGGGGCGCCCAGTCCGGCAAAGTCTTCCTTGGTCATCGTCATCGGCGTCATTAGGACCGCCTCCTTCATATTTGACAACGCCCGGATCGCCGGGCGGTTCGAATGGCTGTGGTTTCAGCCAGCCGTGATTGGAATACGTCGCACCTGACGCTCGGCCTCGGGCCGGATCAGATCGACGTGCAGCAGGCCATGCTCCAGCTGGGCGCCCTCGACCTCCAGCCCGTCGGCCAGGACGAAGTTTCGCACGAAGCCGCGCGCCGCGATGCCGCGATGCAGAAAGGCCTGTTCGCCCCTGCCAGCATCGTCGCGCTTGCCGGCGATGGTCAGCTGGCGGCCGTCCAGGGTGATGGCCAGCTCGTCCGGCGCGAACCCGGCGACGGCCAAGCTGATGCGGACGCCCGCATCGCCGATCTGTTCGACATTATAGGGCGGATAGCTTTCGGCCGCAGCCTTGGCGGCGCGGTCGATCAGGGCGCGGGTGTGGTCGAAGCCCAGCAGAAAGGGGCTGTCGAACAGTAGGGTGCGCGTTGTCGTCATCTGGGGTCCTTGCGTCAGCGACCGAGCGGTCGGTCTCCCGCAATCGGCAAGACCGTCCGTCACAGATGAAGATGGGGGCTGGCGAGGGCGGGATCAACCGGCAGCGCCTGTAGGGTCAGTGGATGGCCTCGCCGTGCTGGGTATAGTCCAGCCCCTCGACCTCTTCGTCCTTGGTGACGCGCAGACCCGTGGTGAACTTGCAGATCATCAGGACGACGAAGGTGCCCGCCGCGCTCCAGGCGATGACGCCGACCAGGCCCACGGCCTGTTTCCACACGGTCGCCCCCTCCGACAGGGCGTTGACGGTCGTGGTGGCGAAGACGCCGGTCAGCAGGGCGCCGACGATGCCGCCCACGCCGTGCACGCCAAACGCGTCCAGACTGTCGTCGTACTTCAGCGCGTGCTTCAGCCAGACCGCGCCCGCATAGCAGGCCGGACCGCCGATCAGGCCGATGAAGAAGGCGCCCTTGGGATCGACGAAACCGGCGGCGGGGGTGATGGCGACCAGACCGCCGACGACGCCCGACAGCAGGCCCAAGAGGGTCGGGCGCTTGCGATCGAACCATTCGAGGGTCATCCAGCCTAGGGCTGCGCTGCCGGCGGCCAGAATGGTGTTGAAGGCGGCGGTGGCGGCCAGCGCATCCGCCGCGCCCGCCGATCCGGCGTTGAAGCCCAGCCAGCCGACGAGCAGCAGGCCGGTGCCGATGGCGCTATAGACCAGGTTGGCGGGGGCCATGTTGTCGCGCCCGAAGCCGTGACGCGGCCCCAGCACCAGGGCGCAAACCAGGCCGGCGATCCCGGCGTTGACGTGGACGACCGCGCCGCCCGCGAAGTCGAGCACGCCCAGCCCGCCCAGATAGCCGCCGCCCCAGACCTGATGACAGATCGGCGCATAAACGATCAGGTGCCACAGGGCGAAGAACAGCAGGCTGGCCGAGAACTTCATCCGCTCGGCGAAGGCGCCGGCGATCAGGGCCGGGGTGATGATGGCGAAGGTCATCTGGAAGGCGACGAACAGCAGTTCGGGCAGGCCGGGCAGCAGGCTGTGGGCCGTCTGGGCCGTGACGCCGTTCAGGAAGGCCGCCTGCAACCCGCCGATGAAGCCGTTGACCGCCTCCGGTCCCTTGCCGAACGAAAGGCTGTAGCCGACCAGGAACCACAACACCGAGACGATGGCGAAGGCGGCCGCCGACTGGGCGACGACGCTGATGATGTTCTTCTTCCGGACCATGCCGCCGTAGAACAGGGCCAGGCCCGGCAGGGTCATCAGCAGCACCAGCGCCGTCGAGGTCAGGATCCAGGCCGTCGCCGCCGTGTCGATGACCAGGGGCGCCTGATGCGCCAGCAGGGCCGGGGCCGCCCAGGCCGGTGAGGCGAAGGCCGCCGCCCCGGCGACGAGCGTGACGGCAAGGGCGGCGGATCGGGTCATGGCGGCTTTCTGGGGCAGGCGGTTCGGTGTCAGGCAGAGGTCTTCAGGCGTTCCGTGCGAGCGACAATGTCGGTCAGGGGCACGATGCGGACGAAGCGGTTCAGGCTGTTGTCCCAATCGGCCAGCAGACGCCGCGCCAGGGGTGAAGCTGTCGCCGCCAGATGGGCCTCGATCAGGCCCTTCAGTCGATCGGCCGCCTGTGCGTCAATGTCGGTCGCGCCCGCCAGGTCGCCGTTCAGGGCGCGTTCGGCATGGCCTGGCTGGTCCAGCACGAACAGCTCGCCGCCGCTCATGCCCGCCGCCAGGTTCCAGCCGACCGAACCCAGGACGACCACGCGCCCGCCCGTCATATATTCGCAGCCGTGCGCGCCCAGACCCTCGACCACGGCCTCGGCGCCCGAGTTCCTGACCGCGAACCGCTCGCCCGCCGCGCCGGCGACGAACAGACGGCCGGAGGTCGCGCCATACAGGGTGGTGTTGCCGCAGATCAGCTGATCCTCGCGCCATTCCGGCGTGCGGATGGAGATTTCGGCGCCCGACAAGCCCTTGCCGACATAGTCGTTGGCCTCGCCGGTCAGATGCAGTTCCAGACCCTTGGCCGCAAAGGCGCCGAAGCTCTGGCCCGCGATGCCTTCCAGCCGCAGCTTAAGACGGCCCGCCGGGCCTTTCGCGCCGAAGCGGCGCACGATGGCCGAGGACAGGGCCGCGCCGACCGTGCGCTGGGTGTTGTTCAGCGGATAGGACAGCTCCAGCGTCTGGCCGCGATCCAGGAAGCGCACGGCGTCCTTCAGCACGGCGGCGTCCAGACTGTCGGCGATGGGCTTGCGGGTGGTCTTGTCGGCCCATCTGCCGGCCGCGCCCTCGTCCACCTGAACCAGCAGCGGGTTCAGGTCCAGGTCGTCCAGGTGCGAGCCGCCGCGACGGACCTGACGCAGCAGGTCGGTGCGGCCGATGATCTCGTCCATCGTGCGCGCGCCGATGGAGGCTAGGATCTCGCGCGTCTCCTCGGCGATGAAGGTGAACAGGTTCACGACCTTGTCGGGCGTGCCGGTGAACTTCTCGCGCAGCCGCTCGTCCTGAGAGCAGACGCCGACGGGGCAGGTGTTGGAATGGCACTGGCGCACCATCAGACAGCCCATGGCGATCAGGGCGGCGGTGCCGACGCCATATTCCTCGGCGCCCAGCATGGCGGCGATGACCACGTCGCGGCCGGTGCGGACCCCGCCGTCGGTCCTCAGCGTGACCGAGCCGCGCAGATTGTTCAGCGTCAGCACCTGATGGGCCTCGGCCAGGCCGATCTCCCACGGCAGGCCGGCGTGCTTGATCGAGGTCTGGGCCGAGGCGCCGGTGCCGCCGTTGTGGCCGGCGATCAGAATGGCGTCGGCGTTGGCCTTGGCCACGCCCGAGGCGATGGCGCCGATGCCCGAAGCGGACACCAGTTTCACCGTCACCCGTGCATCGGGGTTGATGGCCTTCAGGTCGTAGATGAGCTGGGCCAGATCCTCGATCGAATAGATGTCGTGGTGCGGGGGCGGCGAGATCAGGGTCGTGCCGGGCACGGCGTGGCGCATCCGGGCGATGAATTCCGTGACCTTGAAGCCGGGCAGCTGGCCGCCCTCGCCGGGCTTGGCGCCTTGCGCGACCTTGATTTCGATCTCGCGGCACTGGTTCAGATATTCGGCCGTGACGCCGAACCGGCCCGAGGCGACTTGCTTGACCGCCGAGTTGGCGTCGTCGCCGTTGGAGCGCGGGTGATAGCGTTCGGGATCCTCGCCGCCCTCGCCCGAGACCGAGCGGGCGCCGATGCGGTTCATGGCGATGTTCAAGGTCTCGTGCGCCTCGGGGCCCAGGGCGCCCAGGGACATGGCCTGGGTCAGGAAGCGGCGGCGGATGTCCGATACGCTCTCGACCTGGTCCAGCGGAATGGGCGCGCCTTCGCGGAAGTCCAGCAGATCGCGCAGGGACAGGTCTGCCTGGGCGCGAACGACCTCGGAGAACTGCTTGAAGCGGCGATAGTCGCCCCGGTTGCAGGCATCCTGCAGCAGGTGGATGGTCCTGGCCTCGTGGGCGTGGGCCTCGCCGCCCGAACGGATCTTGAAGAAGCCGCCGATGGCGGGCGACGGCACAGCCTCGCCCCAGGCGATCCGGTGCCGCTTCATCGCCGCCTGCTCCAGACCGGCCAGACCGATGCCGGAGATGCGCGACGGGGCGCCGGGGAAGAATTCGGCGGTCAGCGCCCGCGACAGACCCAGCACCTCGAACTCGCAGCCGCCGCGATAGGCGGAGATGACACTGATCCCCTTGCGAGCCAGGGTCTTCAGCAGGCCCGCCTCGATGCCGGCCTTGTAGTTCAGACAGGCGTCGCGCAGCGTCAGGCCGGGATAAAGGCCCCGGTCCAGACGCTCCTGGAACAGGTCCTGGGCCAGCCAGGCGTTGACGGTCGTTGCGCCGACCCCGACCAGGACCGCAAACCCGTGCGGGTCCAGCGTCTCGGCGGTGCGGACCACGATTGAGCAGTAGGAGCGCAGGCCCGCCTTGGTCAGGCGGCCGTGGACCCCGGCGGTGGCCAGGATCATCGGCGCGGCCAGACGATCCGCCGATCCGGCCTGGTCGGTCAGCACGATCAGGGCGGCGCCGTCGCGCGCGGCCGCTTCGGCCTCGTCCATGATGCGGTCCAGCGCGGCGCGCAGGGCCGCGCCCGGGCGGGCGTCTTCGGACGGCAGGGCGTAGCTGCAGTCGATGACCACGGTCGAACCGGCGCCGACCGTGTCGATCATCCGCTCGTACATGCCGTTGGTCAGGACCGGGCTGTCCAGCACGAAGACGTCGGTCTGGGCCTCTTCCTCGGCCAGGATGTTGCCCAGGTTCTTGAACCGAGTCTTCAGGCTCATGGCGCCCGCTTCGCGCAGCGGGTCGATGGGCGGGTTGGTGACCTGGCTGAAGTTCTGGCGGAAATAGTGGCTCAGCGGGCGGGGCAGGGCCGACAGCACGGCGGGCGGGGCGTCGTCGCCCATCGAGCCGACCGCCTCCTTGCCATCGCGCACCAGGGCGTCCAGCAGCAGATCCAGATCCTCGCGGCTGTAGCCGGCGGCGATTTGGCGACGGGTCAGGGCCTCGCCCGAGGCCGAGCGCGGCTCCGGTCCGGGGCCGATGATCGGCTCCAGATCGACCATATTGTCCAGCCACGCCTCATAGGGGTGGGCGGCGGCCAGGGCGTCGACGGCCTCATGCTCGTCGTACAGACGGCCGTGCTTCATATCGACGGCGATCAGCTTGCCGGGGCCGATGTGCAGGCGGCGCTTCACCCGGCTCTCGGGGATCGGCACCAGACCGGCTTCCGAGCCCGCCATTAGCAGGCCGTCCACGGTTTCGACCGCGCGCAGGGGACGCAGGCCGTTGCGGTCCTTGCCCGCCACGATCCAGCGGCCGTCGGCGGCGCAGATGGCGGCCGGGCCGTCCCACGGCTCCATCACCGCATTGCAATAGGCGTAGAAGGCCCGGTGTTCGGCGGGCATGACCACGTCGTCCTTGGCCCAGGCCTCGGGGATCAGCAGGGCCTTGGCCATCGGCGCGGGGCGACCGGCGTGGACCAGCACCTCCATGACATTGTCCAGGGCCGCCGAGTCCGATCCGCCCGGCTGGACCACCGGCTTGACCTCGCCGTCGCGGTCGCCGAAGGCGCCGGCCGCCATGCGGATCTCGTGCGACTTCATCCAGTTCAGATTGCCCTTCAGCGTGTTGATCTCGCCGTTGTGGGCCATCATTCGGAAGGGCTGAGCGAGCTTCCATTCGGGGAAGGTGTTGGTCGAATAACGCTGGTGGAAGACCGCGTAGGCCGAGACGAAGCGCGGGTCCTCCAGGTCGGGATACAGTTCGCCCAGCAGCTCGGCCCGGACCATCCCCTTGTAGGCGATGGAGCGCGCGGACAGGGTGCAGATATAGACGCCGGCCAGGTTCTCGGTCTTGACCGTCTTTTCGATACGGCGGCGGCACAGATACAGTTCGCGCTCCAGCGCCTCGCCGTCCAGCGGCTGTCCGGCGTCGTCGAGCGGCGGGGCCAGCATGATCTGTTCGATCTCGGGCCGGGTCGCCCCGGCCTTGGTCCCCACGACCGACAGGTCGATCGGCGTCTGGCGCCAGCCATAGATCCAGAAGCCGGCGCGCAGGGCCTCAGTCTCGACGATGGCGCGGGCGCGGTCCTGGGCGCCCAGGTCGGTGCGCGGCAAGAAGACCTGGCCGACGCAGATGGGCCCAGGACGCAGGGACTGGCCGATGGAGGCCACCTGTTCGGCGAAGAAGCCTTGGGGCAGTTCGGCCATGATGCCGGCGCCGTCGCCCGACAGGCCGTCGGGATCGACCGCGCCCCGGTGGGCCACGGCCTTCAGGCTGCGGATCGCATATTCGACCACGTCGCGGCGGGGGGTGCCGTCGATGGAGCAGACCAGGCCTACGCCGCAGGCGTCGCGTTCCGAGCTGCGGTCATAGGCGTTGCCGGCTTCCAGCCGGTTACGGGTTGTTTCGTATTGGTTCAGCCAGTCACCCTTTTGGGGCGCTATCGGCCCTTGGCCTGCATGAGCGCTCATGCCGCGACCTCCTCGGTGCGGGTCTTGAAGTAGCGGTCGATCTCGGCGGCGGCGTCCTGGCCTTCGCGCACGGCCCAGACGACCAGGGAGGCGCCGCGCACCGCGTCGCCGGCGGCGAAGACGCCGGGCAGGCTGGTGGCGAAACTGACCGAGCCAACCTTGATCGTGCCGTCGTCACGCAGGCGCAAGTTCGGCTCATGCGCCGCGAACGGCTCGGGCGAGAAGCCCAGGGCCTCAATGACGATGTCGGCGGGCACGTCGAAGTCGGCGCCGGGGACGGGGACGATGTCGCGACGCTGGCCGGGAGCCGCCTCGGTCAGTTGCATCCGCGCAGCGCGGACGCCCGTGACCCGATCGCCTTGTGACAGCAGGGCCTTGGGCGCAGCCAGCCATTCGAAGACGACGCCCTCTTCCTCGGCGTTGACGACCTCGCGGGCCGAGCCCGGCATGTTCTCCCGGTCGCGTCGATACAGGCAGGTGACGCTGGCCGCGCCCTGTCGGACGGCGGTGCGGACGCAGTCCATGGCCGTGTCGCCGCCGCCGATCACGACGACCCGCTTGCCGCGCGCCTCGTGCCAGCCGTCCTGTTCAGCGTCGCCCAGGTCGCGGCGGTTCTGATGGGTCAGATAGGACAGGGCCGCGACGGTCGAATCCGGCCCGCGACCCGGCGCAGACAGGATGCGCGGCTGATAGACGCCCATGGCCAGCAGGACGACGTCGTGGCGGTCGCGCAGCTCCGTCAGGGTTACGTCCTTGCCGACCTCGCAGCGCAGGACGAACTGGACGCCGCCGTCGATCAGCCGGTCCACGCGGCGCTGGACGACGTGCTTTTCCAGCTTGAAGCCGGGGATGCCGTAGATCAGCAGGCCGCCGGCCCGGTCGTGGCGGTCATAGATCGTGACCTGATAGCCCTCGCAGCGCAGGCGGTCGGCGGCGGCCAGACCGGCCGGGCCGGCGCCGACGATCCCCACGGTTTCGCCGCGTTCGGCCGCCGGGCGGATCGGCTCGACCCAGCCGTTGGCGAAGGCCTGGTCGCCCAGCCAGGCCTCGACCGAGCCGATGGTCACGGCGTCCCAGCCGGACTGGTTCAAGGTGCAGGACCCTTCGCACAGTCGGTCCTGCGGGCAGATGCGGCCGCAGATTTCGGGTATGGTCGAGGTCAGTGACGCGACGCGCCAGGCCTCGCGCGGCTCGTTCTCGGCCGACAGACGCAGCCAGTCTGGGATGTTGTTCTGAAGCGGGCAGGCGTTCTGGCAGAAGGGCACGCCGCAGTCGGTGCAGCGCGAAGCCTGTTTTTCGGCGGTCTCAGTGGACGGCGGAATCGTGATCTCGCCGAAACCGCGCGCGCGCAGTTCGGCCGAGGCCTTGGACAGGCGGCGAGGTTCGACGACGAATGTCCCGCCTTGCTTCAGGGTCTTATGCATATCTCGCATATGCCGCAAACAAGGTGTTTGAGGCAAATATTATTGCCGCGAGGCGTTCTCGGCTGAACAAAAAGAATAAATCATCCAATCCGGCGCGTTTCGTCGTCAAAAGTTGCTGATGATCGCCGTTTGCGCCGCAACAGGATTTTGTTCCAGAGGTGCGACAATAGGAACCGGCGTAGCCTCAAGGCGTTGCGAAGGCTGATTTCAGCCGATGACAGAGAGCGTGACCATGCCCCGATGGACAACCCCGACCGGCCTGGGGGGATGGCTGACGTTGCTGCTCGGGGTGCTGCTGGCCGTGATCGGTCTCGTGCTGACGGTGGGCGGCGTTCAGCTCGCGATGCTGGGCGGCTCCTGGTATTATCTGATTGCAGGCCTGGCGCTGATCGTGTCGGGCCTTTTGCTTGTTTATCGCGACGTTCGGGGGGCTTGGGTCTATGGCGCAGTCTTCGTCGCCACGGTGATCTGGGCACTATGGGAGAAAGGCCTGAACGGCTGGGCCATGATTCCCCGCCTGGTCGGGCCCCTGGTGCTGATGTTCCTGGTGTTGGCGACGCTGCCTGTGCTGCGCTCGCGCGGCGGCGGCAAAACGGCGGGCCTCGGCGCGCTCGGATTGGCGGTCCTGACAGTCGTGTTCGGCCTGGTGGTCGGTCAGATCAACGCGCCTGGCGTCGACAGCCCGGTGCCCGGCGCGCGCGGACCGTTCGGCGATCCGGCCCTGATCAAGGCCGGCATGGACTGGCCCGCCTATGGGGGATCGGACGCGGCCCAGCGCTATTCGCCGCTCAACCAGATCAATAAGACCAACGTCGGCCAGCTGCAGCGTGCCTGGACCTTCCGCACCGGCGACTTGCCCGGCGAACGGTTCGGCGCCGAAACGACGCCGCTGAAGATCGCCGACACCGTCTATCTCTGCTCAGGTCGCAACAAGATGTTCGCCCTGGACGCCAATACCGGCCGGCAGAAGTGGGCCTATGATCCCAGGGTGGCGGACGAGCAGATCCCCTACACCGCCGCCTGCCGCGGCGTGACCTATTACGCCGCGCCCAACGTCGATCAGGCCCAGCCCTGCGCGACGCGCATCATCGAAGGTACGCTGGACGGCCGGATCATCGCGGTCGATGCGCGCACCGGCGTGCCTTGCCCGGCCTTCGGAACAAACGGCGCCGTCAGCATCAAGGAAGGGATGGGCAATCCCTATCCCGGCATGGTGTCGATCACCTCGCCGCCCGTCGTTGTGCGCGGCGTCATCGTCACGGGCCATCAGGTGCTGGACGGTCAAAAGCGCTGGAACGCCTCGGGCGTGATCCAGGGCTACGACGTCGTCACCGGTCAGCTGCGCTTCGCCTGGGACATGATGCGTCCCGACATCACCACCGCCCCGCCAGCCGGTCAGACCTACACGCCGGGCACCCCGAACATGTGGACGACGGCGACGGGCGACGAAGCCCTGGGCCTGGTCTATCTGCCGATGGGCAACTCGGCCGCCGACTACTATTCGTCGCTGCGCCGGCCGCAGGAGAACCAGTATTCCAGCGCCCTGGTCGCGCTGGACGTCACGACGGGCAAGCCGCGCTGGAGCTATCAGACCGTGCGCCGCGACGTCTGGGACTATGACCTGGGTTCACAGGTGACGCTGGTCGACATGCCGACCGCAGGGGGCGTGACGCCGGCGGTGATCCTGCCGTCCAAGCGCGGCGAAATCTTCGTGCTGGATCGCCGCACGGGCCAGCCCCTGCACGGCGTTCAGGATCGTCCGGCCCCGCGCGGCGGCGTCGAACCGGCCCAGCGCGCGGCGACCCAGCCCTATTCGCTGTTCAACACCCTGGCCAAGCCCGACCTGCGCGAAGTCGACATGTGGGGCATGTCGCCGATCGATCAGATGATCTGCCGCATCCAGTTCAAGAAGGCGTCGTATCAGGGCCAGTTCACGCCCCCGACCGCCGACCGTCGCTTCATCGAATATCCGGGCTACAACGGCGGTTCGGACTGGGGCAGCGTGGCGCTGGATCCGCGTCGCGGCGTGATCATCGCCAACTATAACGACATGCCCAACTACAACCGTCTGGTGCCGCGCGCCGAGGCGAACAAGCGGGGCTGGTTCCCGCGCGACGACCCTCGCTATCAGGCCGAGACGACGGGAGAAGGCGCCAAGGCCGAGGGCGCGGGCGATCCGCAGATGGGCGTGCCCTATGCGATCGACGTCAACGCCGGCTGGCGGATGCCCTTCACCGGCCTGCTGTGCAAGGAGCCTCCGTACGGCGGCATCCGGGCCATCGACGTGCAAAGCGGCAAGACCCTGTGGGATCGTCCGTTCGGCACGGCGCGCAAGAACGGCCCGTTCGGCATCCCATCGATGCTGCCGCTGGAAATCGGCACGCCGAACAACGGCGGATCGGTGGTCACGGCGGGCGGCCTGATCTTCATCGCCGCCGCGACCGACGACCTGATCCGCGCCATCGACATCGAGACGGGCAAGACCGTCTGGTCCGATGTCCTGCCCGCCGGCGGGCAGGCGAACCCGATGATCTACGAGCAGAACGGCCGCCAGTATCTGGTGATCGTCGCCGCCGGCCATCACTTCATGGAAACGCCGGAGGGCGATTACGTCATCGCCTATGCGCTGCCGCAGCGCGGCTGAGACCACGCACCAATCTCCCTCCCCCGCGGGGGAGGGTGGTCGCGTCAGCGACCGGGTGGGGGAGGCTCGGAAACGAGCCGTCTTCTCTCATTCAGCGGGATATCGCCTGCCGCCCCCACTCGGCCTCGCCTTCGTCTCAGCCGCCCTCCCCGAACGGGGAGGGAGAACGTGCGCGACCTACGGCCTGATCTGGCCCTGGCCACGCACGACGTATTTGTAGGTGGTCAGCTGCTCGGCCCCGACCGGGCCCCGGGCGTGGAGGCGGTTGGTGGAGATGCCGATTTCGCCGCCGAAGCCGAACTCGCCGCCGTCGGCGAACTGGGTCGATGCGTTGATCAGGACGATGGCGCTGTCGACCTTGGCGGCGAACCGTTCGGCGGCGGCCGTGTCGGTGGTGACGATGGCCTCGGTATGGCCCGAACCGTAGCAGGCGATGTGGCCGGTGGCGGCGTTTAGATCCTCGACGATGCGGACGGCGAGGATGGGGGCCAGATATTCGGTGGTCCAGTCGGCCTCGGTCGCGGGCGTCATGGCGGGGACCAGAGCGCGGGCGTCGGCGTCGCCGCGCAGTTCGCAACCGGCGGCGATCAGGTCGGCGGCGACGGGCGGCAGCAGGCGCCGGGCCGCCGCCCGGTCCACCAGCAGGGTCTCGGTCGCGCCGCAGACCGAGACGCGGCGCATCTTGGCGTTCAGGACGATGGCGCGGGCGACCTCCAGATCGGCGGCATGGTGCAGATAGGTGTGGTTCAGCCCTTCCAGATGGCTGAGCACCGCCGTCCTGGCCTCGGCCTGGACGCGGGCGACTAGGCTCTTGCCGCCGCGTGGGACGATGACGTCGATGGCGCCGTCCAGCCCGGTCAGCATCAGGCCGACGGCCTCGCGGTCCGGGGTGTCGATCAGTTGCACCGCATCGGCGGGCAGGCCGGCCTCGGCCAGAGCTTCCGCGATCAGGGCGGCGATGGCCAGCGACGACTGCAGACAGTCCGAGCCGCAGCGCAGGATGGCGGCATTGCCCGAGCGGATGCACAGCGCGGCGGCGTCGGCTGTGACGTTGGGGCGGCTCTCGTAGATCACGCCCAGCACGCCGATCGGGGTGCGGACACGGGCGATGTCCAGCCCGTTGGCGGGGGTCCAGCGTTCGGTCTCGACGCCCAGCGGATCGGGCACGGCGGCGATGGTCGCCACCGCCTCGGCCATGCCGGCGATGCGGGCGGGGCTTAACGACAGCCGATCGATCAGGGCCTCGGTCATGCCGTTCAGGCGGGCGGCCTCCACATCGCGGGCGTTGGCGGCGAGCAGGGCGGGTTCGGCGGCCGTCAGTTTTGCGGACAGGATTTCCAGCGCGCGGGTGCGGGCGGCGGCGGGAGCTTCGCGCAGGAGCACGGCTGCGGTGCGGGCGCGCTGGCCCAGGTCCAGCATTCGGGTCTTCAGATCGGTCATCGGTCGTCCAGCACCATGTCGTCGCGGTGGATCAGCACCGAGGCCCCGCGATAGCCCAGCAGGGTCTCGATCTCGTCCGAGCGGCGGCCGCGAAGGCGCGCGGCCTCGTCGGCGGCGTAGGCGGCCAGGCCCACGCCGACGGCGCGACCGTCCGGGTCGATCAGGCGCACGCAGTCGCCCTTTTCGAAGCCGCCGGACACGCCCGTGACCCCGGCCGGCAGCAGGCTCTTGCCCGCCTTCAGCGCCGTGACCGCCCCGGCGTCCAGCGTTAGGGTTCCAGTTGGCGACAGGCTGCCGGCGATCCACTGCTTATAGGCGGCCATCGGCCCGTCGGGGGCGGCGATCAGGGTGGCACGCGCGCCGTCGCGGATGGCGCTGAGCGGCGACAGGGTCTGGCCCGAGGCGATGATGGTGGCGCAACCGGCCGAACGCGCGATCTGGGCCGCCGCCAGCTTGGTCGCCATGCCGCCCGTGCCCACGCCCGCATCGGCGTTGGCGCCGCCGCCCATGGCCAGGATATCGAGGCTGAGCGTCTCGATCAGGGGCAGGTGGGCGGCGCTCGGATCGCGGCGCGGATCGGCGGTATAGAGGCCGTCCACGTCCGACAGCAGGATCAGCAGGTCGGCCCGCGCCAACTGGGCCGTGCGTGCCGCCAGCCGGTCGTTGTCGCCGTAACGGATTTCCTCGGTCGCCACCGTGTCGTTTTCGTTGACGATGGGGATGACGCCGTGGGTCAACAGGGCCTCGACGGTCGCGCGGGCGTTCAGCCACCGCCGACGGCGTTCGGTGTCGTCGCGTGTCAGCAGAACCTGGCCCGCGATCAGGCCGTGCGGGTCCAAGGCCGCTGACCAGGCGGCCATCAGCAGCGACTGTCCAACCGAGGCCGCCGCCTGCTTGTCCTCCAGCCGTGCGCCCAGCGCGGGCAACCGGCCCCGGCCCAGGGCGATCGAGCCGGACGAGACGACGATGACCTCGCGCCCCTCGGCCTTCAGCGCCGCCAGATCCGAGGCGACGGCGGCCAGCCAGTCGCGCGTCGGCTGGCGCGTGGCCGCGTCGATCAGCAGGGAGGATCCGATCTTGACCACGACCCGCCGGGCGGCGCCCAGCGCCGACGCAGCGTTCGGGCCGACGGGGAGGGCGGCGCGCTGGGACATGAAGCTTTCTCTAACGCCACGGTTCGGGCTTGTCTCTTGCCGTGTCTCGCCGCAATGCAGACGGATGATGGAATCCCTTTCCCCCATCGCCGCAGGCGGTCTGGGCAGTCTGGCGGCGGGCATGATGACGGCGGTGGGCGCCGTGCCGCTGCTGTTTTTCCGCAAGGCGGGGGTGCAGACCCAGAGCGCGCTGCTGGGTTTCGCCGCCGGGGTCATGCTGGCGGCCTCCTTTTTCTCGCTTATCATTCCGGGCGTGGACGTGCTGCAGGCGGGCGGGGCCAGCCAGGCGGCGGCGGCCGGCGTCATGGGGGCGGCGGTGCTGATCGGGGCGACGGTGATCGGACTGATGAACCGGTTCGCGCCGGTAGACATGCTGGCCATCGGGCCGGCGGGATCGCGCGACCTGTCGCGGCGCATCTGGCTGTTCATCATGGCCATCACCCTGCACAACTTCCCCGAGGGCGCGGCGGTGGGCGTCAGCTTCGGCGGCGGCGACATGCATCAAGGGCTGTCCACGGCGCTCGGCATCGGCATCCAGAACATGCCCGAGGGTCTGGCGGTGTCGGCGGCGATGGCGACCCTGGGATACGGCCGCTGGCCGGCGTTCGCTGCGGCCCTGGCTTCGGGCCTGGTCGAGCCGGTCGGCGGCCTGATCGGCGCCAGCGTGGTCGATCTCTTGCCCGGCGCCCTGCCGTGGGGGCTGGGCCTGGCGGCCGGAGCCATGATCTATGTCGTCACCGCCGAGATCATTCCCGAGACCCGCGAGAAGTCCAAGGGCGAGGGGTCGATGATCGGCCTGATGATCGGCCTGGTCGGAATGATGTTCCTGGACATCGCCCTGGGATGACGCGGGCGAAACGCGGCGTGACCGCGCAGCGGGGCGTTACATCGATTTACATGGCGGGCGGGGGTTGAAGCCGTCGGGGCCGAGAGGCTAGGCCTCTCGCTTCGCTGCTCGATTGTCCCTCGAAAGGAGCGCCAGCCTAAATGACGCGACCTCTCAAGCCTGCGGCTTCCCGTAGAAATTTCTTGTCTGGCCTGGGGCTTTTGGCCCTGATGGGCGCCGGAGTGTTCCCCATGCCTGTATCCGCCCAAGCGTCCCGCACCGTCGCCCGTCACCGCCAGAAGATCGAGGATCTGATCGCGGCCATGACGGTCGAGGAGAAGGCGGGCCAGCTGAACCTGCTAGCCGATCCGTTCCGCTGGATGCCGACGGCGGTGAACCCGCTGGACGGCACGGGTGATCCCGCGCGCGTCACCGCCCTGATCCGCGAAGGCAAGGTCGGCAGCCTGTTCAACGGCATCGGCGCCGAGGCGGGCCGCCGCATCCAGCGCGTGGCGATGGAGGAGAGCCGGCTGAAAATCCCGCTGCTGTTCGCAGCGGACGTGATCCACGGTCTGTCGACCATCTTCCCCGTGCCTCTGGCCGAGGCGGCGGCCTTCGACACCGAATTGGCGCGGCGCACGGCGCGGGCCGCGGCGGTCGAGACGGCGGCCTCGGCCGTTCACCAGACCTACGCCCCCATGGTGGACGTGGCGCGCGACCAGCGTTGGGGCCGCAACGTCGAGGGCGCCGGCGAGGACGTTCTGCTGAACAACCTGCTGGCCGCCGCCCGCGTGCGCGGCTTCCAGGGCGAAAAGGGTCTGGACGACCGTGACGCGGTCCTGGCCACCGCCAAACACATGGCCGCCTATTCCGCCGCCGTCGGCGGGGTCGAATACAACACCACCGACATGAGCGAGCAGACGCTGCGCGGGGTCTTCCTGCCGCCGTTCAAGGCCTCGGTGGACGCCGGCGCCCTGTCGATCATGAGCGCCTTCAACGACGTCAACGGCGTGCCGGCGTCGGGCAGCCGAAAACTGCTCACCGACATCCTGCGCGGCGAATGGGGTTTCGAGGGCTTCGTCGTCTCCGACTACACCTCCGAGCAGGAGCTGGTGGCCCACGGCTTCGCCGAGGACGGCCGCGACGCCGCCCGCCTGGCCTTCAACGCCGGGGTCGATGTGTCGATGGTGTCGGGTCTGTATCTGGAACATCTGCCCAGCCTCGTCGCCTCGGGCGAGGTGTCGATGGCGCGGCTGGACGAGGCGGTGCGCCGCGTCCTGAACACCAAGGCGGCGCTGGGCCTGTTCGACGACCCCTATCGCGGCACCGATCCGGTGCGTGAAAAGGCGGTGGTCGGCTCGCGCGAGCACGTCGAGCTGTCGCGCGAGGCGGGCCGCAAGTCGGTCGTACTGCTGAAGAACGATAACGGCCTGCTGCCGTTGAAGAAGAGCCAGAAGATCGCCCTGGTCGGCCCGTTCGCCGACGACGTGGACAATGTCTGGGGGCCGTGGACCATCTGGGGCGCGCCCGAGCGGCGCGTGTCGCTGGAGGCCGGCTTCCGCGCGGCCATGAGCGATCCGCAGAACCTGACCCTCGCACGCGGTTCGGGCGTCGAGACGCCGCTGGACGGCGGGATCGAGCAGGCCGTCGCGGCCGCCCGCGACGCCGAGGTCATCGTCCTGGCCATCGGCGAAGCGACCAACATGTCGGGCGAGGCCCAGTCGCGCACCGAGATCGTGGTGCCCGCCCCGCAGGTCGCCCTGGTCGACGCCATGGCGGCGCTGGGCAAGCCCATGGTCATCCTGCTGAGGAACGGCCGGGCGCTTGCGCTGGAAGGCAATGTGAAGAACGCCCAGGCCATCGTCGTGACCTGGTTCCTGGGCGAACAGATGGGCCATGCCGTCGCCGACGTCCTGTTCGGCGATCACGGCCCGTCCGCGCGCCTGCCGGTCAGCTTCCCGCACAAGTCAGGCCAGCAGCCCTATTCCTACGACCGCAAGACCACCGGCCGCCCGGCCAATCCCGATCTGGCGAGCGAGGAATACAAGGCCCGCTATCGCGAGACGACCAATACGGCGCTGTATCCCTTCGGCTATGGCCTGACCTATGGCGCGATCAGCTATGGGCCGGTCGAGATGGAGAGCGACAAGCTGGCCTGGGCCGGCACGCTGGATCTGGCCGTGACCGTGACCAACACCGGGTCGCATCCGGCCGAGGAACTGGTGCAGCTCTATATCCACGACCGGGTCGCCAGCCTGACCCAGCCGGGCCGATTGCTGAAGGACTTCAAGCGCGTGCCGCTGAAACCGGGGCAAAGCGCCAAGGTGACCTTCACCCTGAACGCCCGCCAACTGGGCTTCATCGGCGCGGACGAGACCTGGCGCATCGAGCCCGGTCTGTTCGACGTCTGGCTGGCGCCGCACGCCCAGGGCGGGGCCAAGGCGACGTTCCAGCTGATCGGTCCGGCGTCGATCACCGACGGGCGGTGACGCGCGCCACGTTGACGGGGCAGGCGGCAGGGCTTAACGACGCCGCCGTTTGCCTTCGGCCTTCGTATCGGCCGGATTCGATTTTAGGAGCGCGCCCATGACGACGAAGATTCTTCCGGGCGCCACCGGCGTTCTCGCGCTCGCAGACGGCACGATCCTGCAGGGCGTCGGCGTGGGCGCCGTCGGCTCGGCCCTGGGCGAGGTGGTCTTCAACACCGCCATGACCGGCTATCAGGAAATCCTGACCGACCCGTCCTACATGAGCCAGATCCTGGCCTTCACCTTCCCGCACGTCGGCAATGTGGGGACCAATGTCGAAGACATCGAGCAGATGGGCGGCGCGTCCGACACCTCGGCGCGCGGCGCCATCTTCCGCGACGTTCCGACCGATCCGGCCAACTATCGCTCGGACGCCAGTTTCGACGACTGGATGAAGCGGCGCGGCGTCGTGGGTCTGGCCGGGGTCGACACCCGCGCCCTGACCAAGATCATCCGCGACAAGGGCGCGCCCCACGCCGTCATCGCCCACGACCCGGACGGAAACTTCGACCTGGAGGCCTTGGTCGCTCAGGCGCGCGGCTGGACCGGCCTGGTCGGTCTGGACCTGGCCAAGCCCGCCTCGACGCTGCAGGCGTTCGAATGGAACGAGGGTCTGTGGAACTGGCCGGAAGGGCACCCGAAGACCGAAGGCCGCAAGGACGTGGTGGTCATCGATTACGGCGTGAAGCGCAACATCCTGCGTGCCCTGGCCTCGACCGGCGCGCGCATCACCGTGGTCCCGGCGACGACGACGGCGGACGAGGTTCTGGCCCGCAATCCCGACGGCGTGGTCCTGTCGAACGGACCGGGCGATCCGGCCGCGACGGGCGAGTACGCTGTGCCTGAAATCCAGAAACTGGTCGCCAGCGGCAAGCCGCTGATGGGCATCTGCCTGGGCCACCAGATGCTGGCCCTGGCCCTGGGCGCCAAGACGGTGAAGATGGATCAGGGCCACCACGGCGCCAACCATCCGGTCAAGGATCTGACCACCGGCAAGGTCGAGATCGTGTCGATGAACCACGGCTTCACCGTCGATCGCGACAGCCTGCCCGACGCCGTGACCGAGACCCACGTCAGCCTGTTCGACGGCACCAACTGCGGCATCGCGGTCAAGGACAAGCCGATCTTCAGCGTCCAGCACCACCCCGAGGCCTCGCCCGGACCGACCGACAGCCTTTATCTGTTCGACCGGTTCGCCGATCTTATGGGCGATCGCTGACGCCATGAAGTTGATGTCATGAGACGGGGGGCGGTTCGGTCGGACTATTTGGACTGGCTGGCCGAGGCGTTCGAGGTCGGTCGCCGGTTTACGCCCCTGCCGGACGGCGATGTCGTCGTCGGTTATGCGACGGGATACGACGCGGCCGACATCGCGCCCTTCGTCCTGTCGCTGCGGGCCGTGTTCGACGGTCCGGTGGCCCTGGTGGTCGACGCCGAACCGGCTCTGCGCGCCTTTCTGGCCGAGCATCGGGTGACCGCCGTCGATGCGCCGGGCTGGCGCGGATGGGCGCCGCATCCGGTGATGCAGCGGTTCGTGGCCTTCGCCGGTTTGATGGGCGAGCGGCCCGGCGCGGCCCTGGCCTGCGACGTGCGCGACGTGATCTTTCAGGCGCCGCCCTTCGATCCGGCGCCCGAGGGGCTTGAGGCCTATGTCGAGGCCGAGACGCCGCTGGCCGATCACGCCTTCAACATGAAGTATCTGCGCGCCCTGTTCGGCGAGGCGCAGGCGCGGCAGCTGGCCGACAAGGCCTGTCTGTGCGTCGGCACGATCGTCGGGCCGCGCGCCGAGGTTTCGCGCCTTTCCCGGCTGATCCTGTCGCTGGCGGCGACGCCGCGCTCCGAGATCGGCGGGGCGTTCGGCGCCGATCAGGCGGCCTTCAACATGGCGATCCATCAGGGTCTGACGGCGATGAGCGTGCGCCCCAACTACGGGCGCGTGGCGACCCTGGGCCTGACGCCCGGCGAAACGCTGAAGTTCGAAGGGGGCAAGGTCGTCAATCCCGACGCCAGCATCAGCCCCATCGTCCATCAGCATGATCGCCATCCGCATCTTGAAGCGCCGGTCCATTCGCTGTGGGGTGGCGGGCTGGAGCTGCGTCGGCGGGTAAGGCGCAAGTCGGCGGGGCAGAAGTTCGAAAAGCTGAAAGCCTCGCTGCGCCGCCGGATGCCCGAACTGCGCTGAGCTGGCCGTGCCAGACCCAGGCGCTCGCGACGATGGAGGCCAGGTCCGACTGGCGTGGCGCAAAGCCCAACTCCTGACGCGCCAGAGTGATGTCTGACACAAGATGCGGCGGGTCGCCCGCGCGGCGAGATCCGGCTGCGTCGGGCAGGCGAAGGCCGCTGTGGTTCGTGATCGCGTCCAGCACCTGCCGAACCGAATGGCCGCGACCTGCGCCCAGATTACAGGCGAAGAATCCGTGCCGGTCTCTGAGCAGCTGGCCTAAAGCGGCGATATGGCCCTGAGCCAGGTCGCAGACGTGGATATAGTCGCGCACCGCCGTGCCGTCGGGCGTCGGATAGTCGGTCCCATGAACGGCGAAGTCGTCGATCCAGCCGCGCAAGGCCATCATGGCGCGCGGGATCAGATGGGTCTCGACCGGCCGATCTTCGCCGATCAGGCCTGACGCCGAGGCGCCGCTGGCATTGAAATAACGTAGCGCGACGACGTTCAGCCCATGCGCGGCGCTGGCGTCCGACAGGATCTGTTCGCAGCCTAGTTTGGAACGGCCATAGGGGGTGATGGGCGCCAGCGGCGTCGCCTCGGTGATCGGATCGCCGCCGGGATCGCCATAGACGGCGCAGGTACTGGAAAAGACCAGCCGGTTCACGCCCGCCGCATGCATCCCGCCCAACAGGCCGAACAAGCCCCCGACATTGTTGCGGTAGTAGTCCAGCGGCGCGCGCACCGATTCCGGGACCACGGACGAGCCGGCGAAATGCATGGCGGCGCAGATGTCGTGGGCGATCAGGGTGTGGCGCACCTTGTCGGCATCCCAGACATCGCCCTCGACCAGCGGTCCCCAGCGCACGAAACGGCGACGGCCGGTCGACAGGTTGTCATAGGTGACGGGCCGATAGCCGGCAGCCGCCAGGGCCTCGCACACATGGGCGCCGATATAGCCCGCGCCGCCCGTGACCAGGATCGCCTTCGCAGATGTCAGCGCCGATCCGACTTCGCCCATCCGCACTTGTCGGATACCGAGGATCGGTAAATCAACCCCAAATCACTGCCATGGGTATTCAGGGGTGTGCAGCGACTGTCAGGGGATCGGCGAGAAGCTGCGTTCTTCGCGCAGGGCGCTGGCTTTCCGGACGGCGATCGGTGCGGCATGCAGCCAGTAGTCGGCGTCTTCGAGACGCTGCTCCCGGCGGCGCTCCAGTCCACGCAGGCGGCGCAGGGCTGCGTTCTGGAGAAGGCGCGCATGCAGGGCGCGGGGCGACAATTCGGCGATGGCGGGAGAGCCGGGGACGGCGACGGCGTCGGGGCCTTTGGGCTCCACCGCCGGGCGGGCGATGGCGATAAACATGAGGGTCTCGGTGCAGGAGGGAGAGGCGCTTCTGCGCCGAGCTAACGATGGGTTAACCACAGTCCCTGTGGATAGTTCCTGAGTGCGTCCGAAAAAAGTCCGTGAATCGAAAGACTTACTGCCCGTTTCCGGACAAAATGGTTACCAAAATCTTAATCCGGGATCGGAGCGTTCGCTCGACGATGTTCGGGAAGGGCGCTGCAAAGGCGCCGCCGGTGGCAGTCCCTAGGGGAGTCGAACCCCTCTTTTCAGGTTGAAAACCTGACGTCCTAACCGATAGACGAAGGGACCGCGGCCGGGGCGGCGCATTTGCCCCGGTTCGGCCTCTCCTGCAAGCAAAAAGTTACGCGGCCGCGGCGGTTGCGGGCACGAGGGCGTCCAGCGCCGGGAACAGGTCGGCGATCAAATCCTCGACATGCTCCAGACCCACCGACAGGCGCACCAAACCATCGCCGATGCCGGCCGTGGCGCGCTGTTCCGGCGTCATGGCGGCGTGGGTCATGGTGGCCGGGTGGGCGATCAGGCTTTCAACGCCGCCCAGCGATTCCGCCAGAGTGAAGATCTCCAGCGTCTCGACCAGATCGCGCACGGCGTCCGTGCCGCCTTGCAGTTCGAAGCTGAGCATGGCGCCGGGGCCGGCCTGCTGGGCCGCGACCAGGGCATGGTTGGGGTGCGACTTCAGGCCCGGATAGTGGACGGCCTTGACCGCCGGGTGGGCGGCCAGCTTTTCGGCGATCTTGCCCGCCGTGGCCTGTTGCCGCTCGATACGCGCGAACAGGGTGCGCACGCCGCGAAGGGTCAGATAGGCGTCGAAGGGCGAGCCGGTAACGCCGGTGCAGTTGGCCCACCAGGCCAGGGTCTGGTGATCCTCGGCGTCGGCCGAGATGACGGCGCCGCCGACCACGTCGGAATGGCCGTTGATGAACTTGGTCGTTGAGTGGACTACGAAGTCGGCGCCCAGCTTGATCGGGTTCTGCAGCGCCGGCGACAGGAAGGTGTTGTCGCAGACAACCTTGGCGCCCGCCGCATGGGCGCGGGTGCAGATGTCGGCGACATCGACCAGACGCAGCAGCGGATTGGAGGGGGTCTCGACCAGCACCAGCTTGGGCTTCAGCGCCAGGGCGGCCTCGAAGGCGACGGGATCGCCCTGATCGACCAGCAGCAGTTCGAAATGCCCCTTCTTCGCGCGGGCGTTCAGCAGGCGACAGGTGCCGCCGTAGCAGTCGTGCGGCGCGATCAGCAAATCGCCCGGCTCCAGCAGAGTCAGGGGCAGGTCGACCGCCGCCATACCGGTGGCGGTGATGACGCAGCCCGCGCCGCCTTCCAGCTCGGTCAGGGTCTCGGCTAGCACGTCGCGGGTCGGATTGCCCGAACGGCTGTAGTCGTACTTCCGCTTCTGATCGAAGCCGGCGAAGGAATAGTTGGACGACAGATACAGCGGCGGCATGACCGCGCCGTGGGCCGTATCCGTATCCACGCCCGTGCGGGCGGCGATGGTGTGCGGATTGGCGGGACGGGAAGTCATGCTTTGATATCCTTCAAGGCGGCGCGGAGGATATCGCCGACGAAGGCGTCCTCCTTCAGAAAGGCGTCGTGGCCATAGAGCGAGGGCGCCTCGACGAAGCGCCACAGAGTCGGCAACCGCGCGGCCAGTTCGCGGATGTCGTCGATCGGCACCAGCCGGTCGGAGGTGAAGCCAATCAGGGTGACGGGGGTTGTGATGGCCTCGGGCGTTACGCTGTGGCGGTCCAGGGAATCGGACATCGACAGCCAGCGGGCCGGGGTGGTGTGGGTCCGGTAGGCCTGGCCCCGCGCCGTCAGATAGTCGCAGACGGGATAGGCGCCGCCGACCGCCGCGGGCGCGGTGGTGTCGAAGCGATCGTCGAACTCCTCGGCCGTGCGATAGGTGGTCATGGCCAGTTCGCGGGCCAGGGCGACGCCCTCCTCGGGACGGCCGGCGGCGACGGCGAACTGCAGGATGCGGCGCTGAATGCCGCGCCAGGCGGTGGCCTGGGGATGGGCGCGATGGGCGGCCGACACGATGATCAGCTGCTCGGCCCAGTCGGGGAACAGTTCGGCGAAGGCCAGGCCGACCATGCCGCCGTACGAGCAGCCGACGAAGGCGGCGACGCGCTCGATCTTCAGATGGTTCAGCACCAGGGCCAGCAGGCGGGCCTGATCCTGGGTGGTGATGGTGACGGCCTTGTCCAGGAACTCGGCGCCGGGGGCGAAATCGACGGCCAGAACTTGCAGGCGGCTCAGATCGATGGGCCCGCGCACCGAAACGGCGCCCGACCACCAGCCCAGGCCGTTGGTCTCCGTCCGGTGGACGAAGCGGCCGGCCGAGATGCCGCCGGCGACCACGACGACGGGGGCGCCGATCCGGCCATGCAGGCGGCCGACGATATTGGGCTGGTTCAGCTTTTCGCCCGAGGCGAGGCGGAAGTCGGCGGGAATGGGAACGATGACGTCGCGGGCGCCGCCGCGCTCACGCGTCGGTTCGCGGGCAGGGGTAAGGGCTGTCGCGCGGCGACAGTCAGGGTCTTCGAGCAGGGTGGTTTCGGCCAGAGTCATCGTCGTTCCGCATCGTTCTCGCTCAGCAAGTCTCGATGCGGTGACAGAGCGTGGAGCGTCGTCTCGTCGATGCTCCACTCATCTCTCGCGACCCCGAAGGACCCCGCAGGAGTTGGCACCGTTTCGAGCTGTGAGA
This sequence comes from Brevundimonas diminuta, assembly GCF_022654015.1. Taxonomy (NCBI): domain Bacteria; kingdom Pseudomonadati; phylum Pseudomonadota; class Alphaproteobacteria; order Caulobacterales; family Caulobacteraceae; genus Brevundimonas; species Brevundimonas diminuta. The sequence continues at coordinate 3,052,314 of NZ_CP073063.1, read as the reverse complement.
CCCGATGGTTGCCCCAGCGTCAAAGGGCCTAATCCCTCGGCTGGTCTTGATGAGTGACTTTACGTTGATGATCGAGGCGGCGCCGGTCAAGCGAAAAATTCAACCTCATTGATGACCTGGTGCGATTTCTAAGGGGTGAAAACGCAACATAAACGCCTTGTCGTGAAAAAATCGTCCAACCTGACTTGACAGGGCGGGGGGCGTCCGATCACCCTAGGCTCAGATTTCAACCGGACCTTGCCCTGTGCAACAGCGCTCGCTCATCGCCGAAGTTTCGACCGTCGCCGGCCTCGCCGCGACGCGTTTCGGCATGATCCTCGGCGGCGCGATTATCGGCGGTACCACCGGCACCACCACCATGCCCGAACGGGCGGGACGAGTTTAGCGCGCCGAACCCCGGCAACCGCAGAACCCGAACCCCGCCCGGTCCGCCAGGCGGGGTTTTTTCTTTTCAACCCACCCCATCCCGATCTTTCCCGAGAAGCCCGATGTCCGCCCAACTCGCCGTCGTAGAAAAATCCGAAAGCCTCGATCCCAGCAGTCAGGCTGCGCCAGAGGTGGTGGTGCTGAAGTTCGGCTCGTCCATCCTGCGCAGCCCGGCGGAGGCGCCGCTGGTCGCCTCGGCCGTCTATGGCCATGTGCGGGCGGGCCGAAAGGTGGTGGCGGTGGTCTCGGCCTTCGGCGGGGCGACGGACCGGTTGCTGGGCGAGGCGCGGGCGCTGGGCCTGGCCCATTCCAACGACCTGCTGCCCGGCTACGTCGCCCTGGGCGAGGAGAAGTCGGCGGCGCTCGTGGCCATCGCTTGCGACCGGATCGGTCTGGACGCCTGCGCCCTGTCGGTGCGCGAACTGGGCATCGTGGCGGAGGGCGAGCCGGAGCATTCACGCCCTTGCGGCCTGCGCCCCGACCATCTGAAACAGGCGCTGGATCGGCACGAGGTGGTGGTGGTGCCCGGGTTCGGCGCGGTGCGGCCGGACGGCAAGGTGGCCCTGCTGGGACGCGGCGGATCGGACCTGACGGCGGTGTTCCTCGCAGCCGAGTTGGGGCTGAAGAAGGTGCGATTGGTCAAGGACGTGGACGGCCTTTACGACCACGACCCCAACGACAAGACGGCCCCGGCCCTGCGCTATCGCCGCGCCTCTTGGGACGTGGCGCGCAAGCTGGGCGGCGCTCTGGTCCAGCACGACGCCATCGACCTGGGCGAAAGCCGCGGGGTCGAGATCGAGGTGGCGGCGCTGGATCGCGCCGACGGCACGGTCATCGGCGATAAGTCGGCGCCGCCCGGTCCCGCGCCCGCCCTGCCGCCGCTGAAGGTCGCGGTCGCCGGATGCGGCGTGGTCGGCGGCGGCGTGCTGGCCAAGCTGCTAGACGATCCTCGCTACGAGGTAGTGGGCGTGCTGGTGCGCAATCCGAAGAAGGCCCGCGACGTGGACTGTCCGGCCTCGTTGTTCACCGCCAACCCGGCGGACCTTTGGGCCAGGAAGCCCGACATCGTGCTGGAGGCCCTGTCGGAAGGCGAGGCAGGCCACGCCGTGATCCGCGCTGCGCTCGAGGCCGGCTGTGACGTAGCCAGCGCCAACAAGCAGGCGGTCAGCCGCGATCCGGGCGGCCTTCAGGCCCTGGCGGAGGCCAATGGACGGCGCATCTTCTGGTCGGCCTCGGTCGGGGGCGGATCGCCGATGATCGAGACGGTCCGCGCGGCCCGTGCGGCCGGAGAGGTGGTCGGCTTCGAGGCGGTGCTGAACGGCACGGTCAACTTCATGCTGGAGCGGCTGGGCGACGGGGCGGCCTTCAACGAAGCCCTGGCGGACGCCCGCGCGGCTGGCTTTGCCGAGGAGGATCCGTCCTCGGATCTGGAAGGCCTGGATGCGGCGGCCAAGGTGCGGCTGCTGTGCCACGAAGCGTTCGGTCGCTCGCCCGATGGCGACGTGCCGCGCGACCACCTGACTGAGGCGACCTCAGCCGCCGGCGGGGTGCGTCAGATCGGCTCCGCCCATCTGAAGGACGGGGTGATCCGCCCGTCGGTGTCGCTGAGCGCCGACCATGGCGATCCGCTGTTCTCCACCCTGCGCGGCGAGGGCAATGCGCTGAAGGTCTACGGCGCCGACGGCCGCGTGTGGCGCTGCCGGGGCCGGGGCGCCGGGCGTTGGGCCACGACCGAGAGCATCTTGGCGGACCTGGCCGAGATCGTGCGTGCACGGCGCGCCGATGCGGGCCTAAACTAAGGCCATGGCCGTCTTCACCCCTGTCTCTATCGCCGACGCTGACGCGTTCCTGGCCGGCTACGACATCGGGGAGCTGGTCGAACTGACGGCCATCGCCGAGGGGGTGGAGAACACCAACTATCGGCTGGACACGACGCGCGGGCGGTTCGTGCTGACCCTGTTCGAGGGGCGGACGGACGAGGCGTCGCTGCCCTTCTGCCTGGGGCTGACGGCGCATCTGGCGGCGCGCGGCTTTGCGTGTCCCACGCCCATCGAGAACCGGACCGGTGACTGGCTTGGACGACTGAACGGCCGGGCGGCGGCGGTGATCGAATGGAAGACCGGCGCCTGGCTGCGCACGCCGTCATCGGCCGATCAGGCGGCGGCGGGGGCGGTGCTGGCGCGACTTCACCTGACGGCGGCGGACTTCGAGCTGAGGCGCGTCAATCCGGTCGGGCCGTCGACGTGGCGTCGGCTGGTCGATCGGTGCGTCGAGGGAGAAGGGCGTGCGTCCGACGCGGATCGCGCGCTGCTGAGACAGGTTCAGGCGACGCTGGCGCGCTTGGGCGATCCCTTTACGACCGATCTGCCGGGCGGGGCGATCCATGCCGACTATTTCCCCGACAATGTGCTGTTCGAGGACGGCGCCGTTTCGGCGGTGATCGACTTCTATTTCGGCTGCACCGGCGCCTTCGCCTATGACCTCGCCATCGCCCTGTCGGCCTGGGGCTTCGACGCCGAGGGGCGGGCCATGCCGGACGCCCTGGCGGCCTTCCAGCGCGGCTATGAGTCCGTGCGGCCGCTGAACGCCGCCGAGCGGGAAGCCTTGCCGCGTCTGGGCGAAGCGGCGGCCCTGCGGTTCACTGTGACACGGCTGCACGACCGGATATTCCACGATCCCGCCAATCTGGTGACGCCCAAGGATCCGGCGGTCTTCCTGCGTCGGATGGACCACTGGCGCGCGACCGAGCCGGCCTGAGGCGCCTGCGCGGCTCCGTCGCTGGAACCGAAAGCTTGGCCGGGATTTTGATGGTGCAACGGCGAAGTCCGCCGCTCCCCGAGGACGAAGATCATGACTGACGAAACCATCAACGGCGCCGCCTCGCAGGCGCAAGGCAAGTTCCAAAAAGGCGTCGGCAAGATGGTCGGCGACCAGAAGATGCAGGTCGAGGGCGCCTACAACGACGCCAAGGGCCGCTCGCTGGAAACCTTCGGCAAGGCGATGGATTCGGTCGATCGCCTGGTCGAAAAGGTCCCCGCCGACTACCGCGACAAGGCCCGCACTGTCGCCGCCGAAGCGCGCAAGCGTCCGCTGGTCACGACCCTGTCGGTCGCCGGCGTCGGCCTGCTTCTGCTGCGCGCCCTGACCGGCGGCGGTCGTCGCTAAGGCGTTTAGTGGCGGCCTGAAAAGGCCGCCACGGCGTCACGCGCCGCGTCCATCGTCCCATCGACGATCGTCAACCGCTCGGGCTTGTCGCCTAGGGCGGCGATGGCGTTTGCGAGTTCGGGTTCGAAGCCCAGGACGTTCGAGACGAAGTCGCCGAACTTGGACGGATGGGCGGTGGACAGGGCGACGAGGGGGCCTTTCGCGCGGTCCTGCCGACGCGCGACGGCCAGCGCCACGGCCGTATGCGGGCAGATGACGCGGCCCCAGGTTTCATAGACGTGGGCGATCTCGGCGCGCGTCTCGTCCTCGTCGATGGAGACCGCCGAGACCTGTTCGCGCAGGGCGGTGAGAAGGTCCGGATCGAAGGCGAAGGCGCCGTCGCGGGCGAAGGTTTCGAACACGGTGCGCGTCGCCTCGGCGTTCCGGCCCGTCGCCTCGAACACCAGCCGCTCGAAGTTGGACGGCGCCTGGACGTCCATGGAGACGCTGCCGCTCTCGACCGCCGGACGGCGCGAATACAGGCCGTCGTTCAGGGCGCGGGCCAGGGCGTCGTTCTGGTTCACCGCCGCGACGAAGCCGTTGGACGGCAGGCCCATTTTGGTGGCGGCGATGCCGGCGAAGGCGTCGCCAAAGTTGCCCGTCGGCACCACGAAGGTCGCGGCCCCGCCCAACTGGGCAGTCGCGGAGACATAGTAGGGGATCTGGCCGCCCAGACGCGCCCAGTTGATCGAATTGACCGAAGACAGGCGGCCGCGTTCGCGCAGGGCCTCGTCGGCCAGCAGGCCCTTCACCAGGCGCTGGCAGTCGTCGAAATCACCGCGGACGGCCAGGTTCAGGACATTGTCGGCCTCGACCGTCGTCATCTGTCTGCGCTGAACCGGCGAGACGCGGTCCAGCGGGTGGAGCACGACCAGATCGACGGACTTGGCCCTGGCGAAGGCGCGCACGGCCGCGGCGCCGGTGTCGCCCGAGGTGGCGGTCAGGATGGTCAGACGCTCGCCCGAGGCGGCCAGGGCCTCGTCGGTCAGGCTGGCGACCAGCTGCATCGCCAGATCCTTGAAGGCGGCGGTCGGGCCGTGGAACAGCTCCAGCACGAACAGGCCCGGCTCCAGCTCGACCAGAGGCGTAACCAGCGGATGGTCGAACCCGGCGATCAGCCGCTCCAGCGCCCGGTCCAGGGCGCCGTGGGGCAGGGCGTCGCCGATGAAGGGGGCGATGGCTTGCAGCGCGATGGATTTGTAATCGGCCGTTCCCGTCCAGGCGGCGGGCGACAGGCCGGGCCAGGCGGTCGGCATATAGAGGCCGCCGTCGGGCGCGATGCCGCGCAGCAGGGCGTCGGTGAAATCCGTTTCGGAAGATTGGCCTCGGGTCGAGACGTAGCGGGCGCTGGAGGTGCTCATGACGCGGATGGTCGTAGCCAGACGGGGCGGCGGCGTCACCCGCTTTCTGGATGATTTTGTCGGGTTTTCGCGGGCTGTGGCCCGACAATACGCGTCTGGTGATCGAAGTGTTGGTTAAGGCGCACATTTTTGCCGCCTCAGGTGCAATGTGGTCGGTCCTGCAACAGGGGTTGCGACATCGCCCCGCTGGCGCGGATCGCTGCGACGGTCCATGTCAGGCGCCATGAGACGACGCGATCTTCTGATCCGGCTGGGGCTGGTCGCCGGCGGGGTGGGCGGGGCCTGGTGGCTGCGCGACCATGTGGTCTGGCGCGGGCCGACGGTCGTCTTCGCCGCGAACGGCTCCAGCGGCTGGCTGCCCTATGCCGAGCCGCGCGCGCCGACCCCGACGGTCGAGGTGACCGTGAACGGACAGCCGGTGCGGGCCCTGATCGATTCGGGCGCGCAATATTCGGTCATCGACCGGTCGCTGGTCGAGCGGCTGGGGCTGACCAACGCCTTCAACATCCCGATGGTGGCTTACGGCGTCGGCGGCGACGCCCGGGTCGGACGCGGGACGACGCTGGATGTGGCGATCGGCGGCTTGCGGCTGACCGGATTGCGCGCGGCGATCCTCGGCCTGGGGCCGCTGGCCAGTGATCAGGGATTGGGTGCGGCGCTGATCCTGGGGCAGGACGTGCTGCGCGAACTGGTGCTGGAGCTGGACACGGCCGAGCATCGGGTCCGGTTCCTGCCGCGCGAGGGCTGGACGCCGCCGTCGTCGCTGAAGCCCGTTCCGGTGACGCGGGCCGGCAAGGCCTTGCAGGCGGGCATCACCCTGGAAGGGGCGACGGTCAATGCGGTGATCGACACCGGCGCCTCGGCCGTGCTGGCCGTCACGCGCGAGACCGCCGAGGCCGCCGGCCTGCTGGACGGACGCGAACGCACGCCGGGCCAGAGCATCGTCCTGGGCGGCACCGTGCGCGCCGAGACCGTCGTCGTGCGCACCCTGACCATCGGCGACGAACTGTATCGTCAGGCGGCGGTCGCCATCTATGATGACGTCGCCGTGCCCGGCTTTCCCAAGGCCCTGGTCGGCATGGCCGCGTTCGAGAACCGGCGGCTTGCGCTGGACCTGGGCGGCACCGGCCTGTTCGTCGAACGGCCGATGGAGATCACGGTCGGCTAAGCCATCAGCCCGCCAGAGCCGTCCCCACCACGGCCCTGGCCTCGGCCTGAACGGTCGCCAGATGGTCGGGGCCGAGGAAGGATTCGGCGTAGATCTTGTAGACGTCCTCGGTGCCCGAGGGGCGGGCGGCGAACCAGGCGTCGGCGGTGACGACCTTCAGCCCGCCGATGGCCTCGCCGTTGCCAGGGGCCTTCGTCAGGATGTCGGTGATCGGCTGGCCGGCCAAGGTGGTCGCCGTCACGTCCGAGGGGCTGAGGGCGGCAAGCCGGGCCTTTTCGGTGCGATTGGCCGGAGCATCGACGCGGGCATAGGCGGGGGCGCCGTATCGGTCGGTCAGACCGGCGTAGAGCTGGCTGGCGCTCTGACCCGTGCGGGCCTGGATCTCAGCGGCCAGCAGGCACAGGAGGATGCCGTCCTTGTCCGTCGTCCAGACCGTGCCGTCGTGGCGCAGGAAGGACGCCCCGGCCGACTCTTCGCCGCCGAAACCGACGGTGCCGTCCAGCATGCCGGGCACGAAATGTTTGAAGCCGACGGGAACTTCCAGCAGGCGGCGACCCAGGCCGGCGACGACCCGGTCGATCATGGACGATGAGACCAGGGTCTTGCCCACCGCCACGTCCGCGCCCCAGCCGGGCCTATTGGCGAACAGATAGGCGATGGCGGCGGCCAGGAAATGGTTGGGGTTCATCAGGCCGGCGTCGGGCGTGACGATGCCGTGGCGATCCGCGTCGGCGTCGTTGCCGAAGGCGACATCATAGGCCGAGCCGCCCTTCATCATGCCGATCAGACCAGCCATGGCGCTGGGCGATGAGCAGTCCATGCGGATCTTGCCGTCGGCGTCCAGCGGCATGAAGGCCCAGCGCGGATCGACGGCGTCGTTGACGACGATCAGGTCCAGTCGGTGGCGTTCGGCGATCTCGCCCCAATAGGCCACGGCTGCACCGCCCAGCGGATCGGCGCCGATACGGACGCCGGCGTTGCGGATGGCGTTCAGGTCGAGAACGCTGGGCAGGTCGTCGATATAGGCGGCGCGGTAGTCGAACCGGCCCGCCGCCGCATGCGCCTGGGCGAAGGGATTGCGGCGCACCTCGGTCAGGCCGCGTTCGATCAGCTGGTTGGCGCGGGCTGCGATGGCGGATGTGGCCTCGCCCCCGGCCGGGCCGCCGGAGGGGGGATTGTATTTGATGCCGCCGTCGCGGGGCGGATTGTGCGACGGGGTGATCAGGACGCCGTCCGCCTGCCGGCTATTCGTGCGGTTGTGGGTCAGGATGGCGTGCGAAACGGCCGGCGTGGGGGTGAAGCCGTCGCGGGCGTCGATCAGCACCTCGACCCCGTTGGCGATCAGCACTTCCAGCGTCGTGCGGAAGGCGGGTTCGGACAGGCCGTGGGTGTCGCGACCGAGGAACAGCGGGCCATCAACGCCCTGGGCCGCGCGGTATTCGGCGATCGCCTGGGCGATGGCCAGGATGTGAGCCTGGTTGAAGGCGCCGTCCAGGCTGGATCCCCGGTGGCCGGAGGTGCCGAAGACGACCCGCTGCTGAGGATCGCCCATGTCGGGCCGGGTCGTCTCATAGGCGCCGAGCAGGGCGTCGAGATCGATCAGGTCTTCGGGGCGTGCGGTCGTGCCGGCGCGGTCGTGCATCGTCAGTCAATCAATCGTTTTGAAGGGGCGCGGCGATCAGGCGCCGCTGAAGGTGTCGCAGGACGCCGGATCGCCTGACTGATAGCCGCGCTGCAGCCATTCGACGCGTTGCGCAGAAGAGCCGTGGGTGAAGCTCTCGGGAGAGACGCGGCCGCCGCTGCGCCGTTGTAGGGTGTCGTCGCCGATGGCTTGGGCGGTCTTCATGCCCTCTTCAATATCGCCGGGCTCAAGAGCGACCTGACCGTTGGAGACGGCCGAGGCGTTCCGGGCCCAGACGCCGGCGTAGCAGTCGGCCTGAAGTTCCAGCGCGACGGAATATTGATTGGCTTCGGCCTGACCGGAGGCGCGCTGCTGGGCCTGGCGAACCTGATCTGAGGTGCCCGTCAGGGTCTGGACGTGATGGCCGAACTCGTGGGCGATGACATAGGCGCGGGCGAAGTCGGCGCCTGAGGCGCCAAGCTGGTTTTCCATCTCCTGCCAGAAGCCGAGGTCCAGATAGACCGTCTTGTCGGTCGGGCAGTAGAAGGGACCCATGGCCGACTGACCATAGCCGCAGCCGGTGGGTGTGCCCTGTTCGTACAGGCGAACTTGGGGGGGCTGATACCCTTGCAGCTTCGTGGCCCAGACCTGATCGATATTGGTGCGGACGACATCGACGAACCGGCCAGCCTCGTCTTCAGGCGTTCCGACCTTGCCCTGCTGCTCAGAAGCGCCGACGCCGCCAAACTGGCTGGCGATTTGCGTTGTGGTCGAAGGATCGATGCCGAACACAAGGTAACCGATGATGGCCAGGACGCCCACGCCCAGGCCGCCGCCTGCAATGGCGCCGCCGCCCATGCCGCGTCGGTCCTCGATACGACCGCTCGTGTCTCCGCCCTTCCAACGCATCTCATATCCCTCCGCCCGATCCTGGTTAAGCTAGGCAGGAACGCGGGTGCAAGGGAAGGGATGCGTCAGTTCGGACGATCAAGCCAGTTGTCGATCTGGCTCATGCCCTGGGCTGTCTGCTGGCGGCGTTCGGCGGCGGATTGGCGCAGGGCCCGCTCCTGCTCGGGGCTGTAGAGCGGGCGGGGCGGCAAGGTCTGGGCGAAGGTCGGTTCGCGTGCGCCTTCGATGGCGCGCAGGCGAAGCTGGGTCTCGATCTGCTGTTGACGCGCCTGATCGGCGTTCGACTGCGCCTGAGAACGCAGACGGTCGTTTTCATAGCGGTGCTGGTCGGCGATGGCGGCGGGGACGCTCCCCGGATAGGCGCCGTAGGGGCGGCCGACCTGAGGATAGGTCTGGGCCAAGGCCGGCGTAGCGGCAGCGGCCAACAGGGCGGTCAGGGTCAGGAGCGATCGCATGGACACGATGTGGGGACGCGCGCCATCGCCGCCAAGCGGAGCCGCAACCCTTTGAGTTTCTGTGGGTTCATCCCGCCGAACACTTTTCACGAACGGAGCATTCCTCATGGCCCAATCCCTTTCCGGCAAGACCGTCGCCATCCTGGCGACCGACGGCGTCGAGCTGGTCGAACTGAATGAACCGATGAAGGCGCTGAAGGATGCGGGCGCGGTGGTCGAGATCGTGTCGCTGAAGGCCGGCGAGTTCCAAGGCTTCGACCATCTGACGCCGGGCGACAAGGTCACGGCCGACAAGGCGGTGGCGGCGGTCGACGCCTCGACCTATTCCGCCCTGCTGCTGCCGGGCGGCGTGGCCAACCCGGACCTGCTGCGCGCGGACGAGGACGCCGTGAAGTTCGTTCGGGCCTTCTTTGACGCCGGCAAGCCGGTCGCCGCCATCTGTCACGCGCCCTGGCTACTGATCGAGGCGGGCGTGGTCGAGGGGCGCACGATGACGTCGTTCGAAAGCATCCGCACCGACCTGAAGAACGCCGGGGCCAATGTGGTCAATGAGGCGGTCGTGGTGGATCAGGGCCTGGTGACCAGCCGCTGCCCCGACGACATTCCCGCCTTCAACGCCAAGATGATCGAGGAATTCGCCGAAGGCCGCCACGAGGGGCGGGCCGCCGCTTAAAGGAGGGCCGCCGCCTAAGGCATCGCCCAGACGGAGGACCGCTTGATCTCCTGGTCCTCCAACTCGCGCGAGGTCGGGACGCGGTATTCGGCCAGAAAATCCAGGCCCGTGCGCGGGAAATAGGTGCGTCCCGGATCGCCGATCAGGACCCGCGTTCCCCTGGCGCGGGCCTGGGCCAGCCAAGACAGAACGGCGTCAGTCATTGGGCGCTCGTAGCAGATGTCGCCTGCGCAGATGACGTCCACATCCGGCGGGGCGGCGTCCAGCAGATTGGTCTGGGTGAAGTCCAGCGTCACGCCGTTCGCCATCGCATTGGCGGAGACGGCGGCCTGACAGAAGGGATCGATGTCGGCGCACAGGACATGGGTCGCCCCAGCCTTCATCGCCGCCACGCCGACCAGGCCCGAACCGGCGGCGAAGTCCAAGACGCGCTTGCCGGCGATCTCCTGCGGATGATCCAGCAGGTACCGGCTCAGCGCCTGTCCGCCGGCCCAGGCGAAGGCCCAGAAGGGTGGCGGCACGCCCAATTCGCCCAGCTCTTCTTCTGTCAGCCGCCAGATGGGCGTGATCTCGTCGGCCAGCCACAAAGAGATCTCGGGCGCGTGCGGCACGGGCTGAAGCCGGGTGTTGTCGCGGATGAAGGCGGCGGGATCGAGAACGGTCATTCCGACTGGCGCGTAACAGCCTTCAGCACGCTGGCATAGCCGGGTGCGACCTCCATGGCCTCGGCTTGCGGCTTCGTATGAATGGCGCGGTGCAGGCGCGGCAGCTTCCAGCAGGGCACGTGCATGAACAGGTGGTGCTCGGCGTGGAAGTTGACCCAGTAGGGCGCGATGAAGGCGCGTTCCCACAGGCTGGCCTTGGTGGTTCGAGCGGCCCGAAAGGGGTCGGCCGACGAACCCTCGACGCAGGCGTGTTCGGCGATGTTTCTTAGACGCGTCACCATCGGAAACCACGTCGCCATCGGCAGCAGCCACAACACGAAAAAGGCCCACCAAGCGCCGGCGGCGATGAAGCCCGCCAGCAGGACCACGTTGAAGGCGAGGAAGGGCAGGACGGATCGGCCCGTCACGATCGCCTCATAGTCATGGGCGCCATCATCTCGGGGGCCGCTTGAGCGCGCTTTGGCCAGCGGCAGCAGCACCCGCTGCTTGAAGAAGGTCTGGCCCGTCAGGTCGCGGATCAGCTTTCGGCGCAACGAAGCCGGACTGACGGGAAAGGGCGCCGACAGCATCAGATCGGGATCCTCGGCCTGCTGGGCGAAGCGATGATGCGTCAGATGATAGGGGCGATAGGCCTTCAGGCTGGCGCCGATCGGCACGGCGCATAGCCAGTGGCCAAGAAAATCGTTCAGGTGGTTCGACTTCGACAGGCCGCCATGCGCCGCTTCGTGCATCAGGATGGCCAGACCCAGCTGACGCGTGCCGACGACCATGATGCACAGCGGAATCAGCCATGGCATCAGCACGCCGGCGAAAACAGCCAGGGCGATCACCGCCCAGCAGTGGGTCACCAGCAGCGGGCCGACCCAGGCCGAGCGCATCTGAAACGGCTTCCACTCCTGCGGTGTGAACAAGGCCGACGGGGCGATGCGTGGGGCGGCGGACATGAGGCGAGTCTAGCCCCGTAAGCCCCTCTGGAAAAGCAACGGAGAAATGTTGGGCGCGCCTGACAAAAAGTCAGGTTGACATGACATGAGTGTGGTGTCAGGTTGTCCTTACAGAGGGAGACAAGACATGATGAAAGCATGGAATAGCGGCACACCGGCCTATCGGCGCTATCTTATCCGCACGATGGCGTTCACAGCCCCATACGTCGCGATTTGCGTGGCGATGATAACCACAGACGCCTTTGATGATCTGATGGGCAAGCCGGCGGCCTGGATCCTTGCAGCGGCGGTGGCTGCGCCGGTGATCGGTCAGATCTGGGCGACATTGGCGCTTATGCGCGAGAGCGACGAGTTCGTGCGCGGCGTCACCGCCAAACAGTTCATCGTCGCCGCAGGACTGGCGATGGCCGTCGCCGCCTTCTGGGGCTTCGGCGAGAGTTTCGCCGGCGCGCCGCATATGCAGACCTGGCTGATCGTGCCGGTGTTCTGGGCGCTGTATGGGGTCGTTTCGCCCTTCATCCGGAGCAGCCGATGAAGAACCGTCTGAAGCTTCTACGCGTCGAGCGCGGCTGGACCCAGGAACATATGGGTCAGGCGCTGGGGGTCTCGCGCCAGGCGGTGATCGCCCTGGAGACCGAGCGGCACGATCCGTCGCTGGACCTCGCTTACCGGATCGCCGCCGTGTTCGAGCGGCCGGTCGAAGAGATTTTCGAAAACCCGCACGCGGGCTGACCGAAAAGTCAGAATAACCTTACAATTGGAGACTGTGATGTCGAACTTCATTCGCCCTTGCCGGGGCGTCTTCGCCCCATCGCGCCTTGCCGTCATCCTTGGCGTCGTGATCGCCTGTGCTGTGGCCAGCGATCAGGCGCGGGCCAAAGTCGCGCCCCCTGCCGCGCCCGCCGCCGCGCCCTTCACCTCCGACCGGCTTTCGGTCGAGGTGGTGGGCCAAGGCCCTGACGTGATCCTGATCCCCGGACTGGCGTCTTCGCGGGAAGTGTGGCGCGCGACAGCGGACCGGCTGAAGGCGACGCACCGCGTGCATCTGGTGCAGTTGGCCGGGTTCGCCGGCGAACCCTGGACGCACGGCGACGGCGCCTTCGTCCAGCCCGAGGTGGATGAACTGGCGCGCTACATCCGCCAGGCGCGGCTGGATCGGCCGGCGGTGATCGGCCATTCGATGGGCGGTCTGAGCGGACTTCTGCTGGCGCAACAGCAGCCGGATCTGGTCGGGCGGGTGATGACGGTCGACTCGCTGCCCTTCTACAGCGCGATGTTCGGGCCGACCGCGACGGCAGAGAGCGCAAAGCCTTTCGCGGACCAGGCGGCCAGCATGATTTTGTCAGCGGACACGGCGAGCTACCGCACCCAGCAGGAGGCGACGGCGCAGGGCCTGTCGCGCACCCCGTCGGAACAGGCGCGGATCGTGGCGTGGTCGCTGGCGACCGACCGCCATGCAATGGCCTCGGCGATGAAGGATGTGATGACCACCGATGCGCGTCCGGGGCTGGCGGACATGACAACGCCGGTGACGGCGCTTTACGCCGCCGATGCAGACGGCGGGGCGCCGGCGGCGATGGCCGATGCGATGTGGACGCGAGAGTATGCGGCCTTGCCCGGCGTGACCCTGATCCGCGTCGACGGCTCGCGACACTTCATCACGGCCGATCAGCCCGAGCGGTTCGCCGAACTGATCGACACGTTTCTGGCGAAGTGAGCCTTGAAGATCCTCCCCCGGAAACGGGGGAGGATTGGTTCAGCCATTCTTCGGCGTCACGTCGCCGGCCTTGACCGGGGCGCCGTCGAACTGGTCGGCGTAGGCGGGGTTAAGCAGGGCGCGGAAGACGCTCTGCGGCAGGGCGATCCAGTAGGGGCCGTCGGAGTAGGGGCCGATCTGATACGGCCCCAGCAGGAAGGTCACGCCCCCCGCCTTGCCCGGCGTCGCGCCCGGCGTCAGGACGAACGGTGTCGAGACGGCCTTGGGGCAGGTCCACATCTTGCCGTCCAGGGTCGCGGCCTCCGAGCCCGGCGAGCGGGCCTGTTTGGCGGCGTTGGCGGCGACGCACAGGGCCTTGTCCAGGACCGACAGATCGGCCCCCGGCCGGAACAGGTCGCCGAAGCCCAGCCGCTTGTTGGTCGTCTTGTCCCAGATCACGGCGTCGAAGCTGGTGTTGGGATGGGCGCCGCCGGTGAACTCGAAATCGGTGCGCGCCAGGCTGACCAGCTTTCCGGTCTCGGCGCCCGGCGCGAAGGCGATGGTCTTTTCGTAAGGGTTCGGGCCGCCGCCGGCCTCGCTGAGATCGGCCTGGGCGCCTTCCTCGAACTGTTTCAAGTCGCGCACCGTGTCGGCATAGAGGGCGGCGTGCAGGGCGGGCGTGGTCTTGATCGCCTGCGGCAGGGTCAGTTTGACGGCGGCATAGGGGGTCTTGCTGTCATAGCCGACGGGGGTGTTCGACACGGCCGGCGCAGCGGCTGGAGCCGGCGCGACCGGCGCCTGGGCCTTGTCTTCCTTGCGCTGGCAGGCGGACAGAGATGCACAAAGCGTGGCGGCGACAGCGGCGGACAACAGCAGGGTGCGGGCGGTGCGCGACATGGGAAACTCCATCATCGGGGGATCACAGGGAGATCGAGCCAATCGCGATGGCGGCCAGCAGGATCAGACCGGCCTCGCGATTGGACTTGAACAGTTTCAGCGCCAGGGCGCCGTCGTTGCGGTCCAGCCGGATGACCTGACACGCCAGGTGGACGACGTAGATCACCAGACAGAGCCCGAAAAGCGGCCCAAGCCCCGCGGCGAGGCCGGTCAGGGCGGCAAGGACTACTGTCAGGCCATAGAAGACCGCCACGCCCGGCCGCACGGCCGAGGCCAGGCGGCGGGCCGAGGATTTCACGCCGATCATGGCGTCGTCCTCGATGTCTTGCAGGGCGTAGATGGTGTCGTAGCCCAGGGTCCAGAAGACCCCGCCGATCCACAGCAGGACGGCGGGAATATAGGCCTGCCACGCCAGGGCGATCGCATGGCCGCTCTCGCTTGCGGGCGACCACAGGAACGGCCGAAACTCGCCGGCGAGATCGGCGGGCAGCAGCAAGGCGGCCGCCGCCAGCGGCAGGGCGGCGGCGAACCCCATCAGGGCGCCCCAGTTGAACGTCAGGCCCAGCCAGGCCTGGGGCCACCAGGTGATCCGCTTCATGAAGGGATAGGCCGCAACAAGGCCCAGCGACCCGACGCCCAGCAGAATGGCGACGGTCGGCAGGGTCAGCAGGATCAAAAGGCTGATTAGGCTGCATCCCACCACGAAGGCCCAGGCCTGTTTGACCGAGATGCGGCCCGACGGAATGGGGCGCTGGGCCGTGCGGGCGACCTGAGCGTCGAAATCCCGATCGACGATATCGTTGAAGGCGCACCCGGCCGCCCGCATCAGACAAGCGCCGATGCCGAAGCCGATAAACAGCCACAGATCATAGAGATCTGGCGCCTGCCGATACTGCGCCAAAGCCAGGGCGATCCCCTGCCAGCCGGGCAGCAGCAACAGCCAGATGCCGATGGGCCGATCGAACCGACCCAGCTTCAACCACGGCTTCAGCCCCTCCGGCGCATGCCGATCCACCCAGTTGGCGCCGGCGTCGGGGAGGGGAGCGAAAGTCATGCGGCTGACTTAGCGCGAAGGGGGCGAGGGGTGAAGGCGTCGCCCCCCGTTTCGAAGGATGGCGCATGAAAAAGGGGCTGGTGGATCAGCCCCTTTTCCGTCGGTGATCGGTGTGACCGTCAGTCCTGATAGACGTCGCCAGAGCCGGAGACGGTGCTATTCAGGTTGGCGGGGCGGGTGGCCAGGGCCACGTCGCCGGAGCCGGCGATGGCGACCTTGACGTCGCCGGTCGGGGCGATGCGGGCGTCGCCGGAGCCGGCGATGTCCACCCAGGCGTCGCGGGTCGCCAGGTCGCCCAGGGACGCATCGCCCGAGCCGGCGATGTCCAGCTTCAGCTCGTCGGTGCGGCCCGAGGCGGTGACCTCGGCCGAGCCGGCGATATCGAGCATCAGCGACGGCTGGTCATAGCCGGTGATCTGCAGGTCGCCCGAACCCTTGGTGTTGAAGCGGTTCACCTTGGGCGCGGTGATGACGACCTTCAGCTCGTCGCGCTCGGAGCGGGCGGAGAAGTTGCCGTTGTCCCAGCCGAACACGACCCGCTCGTCGCCGTCGCCCAGATCGAGGCGGCCGTCGACCAGCCGGACCCGGTCGGTCAGACCCTTGGGCCCCGTGATGACGACGGTGTTTGCGTCGCCTTGGACGTATTCGACGTCGATGCTGGAATCGACGGTCAGGGTTTCGCCGCCGGTCCAGGCGAGGGTGCGGGTGGTCAGGGGACCGAGGTCGTCGGTCCCGCCGCCCTTGACCCGCTCGAAGCGGATGGTCTCGCCGTCCTGGTCCTTGATGGTCCAGGCCCAGCCGTGGCGCTGGAGGTCGTGGCCGCCGATCGCCAGCGCGCCGCCGACGGTGACCAGGCACAGCCCCAGGGCGGCGCCGGCGATGATGAACAGGGTGCGGATCATGCCGAGACTCCCGAGGTCGAGGTGGATTGAACGCTGGTCGGCTCAAGCGCCGGCTTCAGCAGGCGGTAGTGCAGGCGGGCGAACCAGACGACGCCGTTGACCAGCCAGATGGTGAAGATGGTCAGCAGGGTGCCGATGAAGACGGCGCCGGCCATCAGGCCCAGCCCCATCAGGATCGCCGCGAACGGCCCGCCGGGGAAGCCGGCGAAGGGGCCGGCGACCATGATCACGCCGCCGCCTATGAACAGGCCGATGGCGGCGAGGAAGAAGCCGAACACGGTCCCGATCACGCCCATCAGCAGGGGCAGAAGGATCAGGATGTCCAGCGCCCCCAGGCCCAGGACAGCAAAGACGGCGCCGGCGGCGGCGGAGAAGTTCTTCTCCTGATGCCAGCGCTGGATGCCGGCTTCCGCTTTCAGTTCGCGAGCTAGGCGGACCGGATCGCCGAGCGCAAAGGCGACCTCGGCCTCGGTGCGGCCGGCGGCGATGCCGTCGTCGAAGTGGGTCTGATAG
This sequence comes from Brevundimonas diminuta, assembly GCF_022654015.1. Taxonomy (NCBI): domain Bacteria; kingdom Pseudomonadati; phylum Pseudomonadota; class Alphaproteobacteria; order Caulobacterales; family Caulobacteraceae; genus Brevundimonas; species Brevundimonas diminuta. Next base: position 3,035,826 of record NZ_CP073063.1, on the reverse strand, counting down.
TCGGCGATGATGTCGTTGGCGGTCGTGGTCGGCAGGCCGACGAGGCCTTCCTTCAGACGATCGATGAATTCGGCGCGCGTCATTGAGCGGCTCCCTGATCGGCGTCGTTCGCCACGATGGCGTCGACGGCCTTGGTGAAGGCGGACCATTCGGCAGTCTGGGCGGCGAGGGCCCCCCGGCCCGCTTCGGTCAGTCGGTAGTATTTGCGTGACGGCCCGGCGGAGGATTCGACCAGATAGGTCTCGACCTGTCCTTCGGACTGCATGCGGCGCATCAGGGGGTAGATCGTGCCTTCCCCCATATCGATCGCGTCCGAGAGGCGGCTGGCGATCTCGTAGGCGTAGCTGTCCGCCCGATTCAGAAGGGCCAGGACGCAAAGCCCCAACACGCCCTTCTTCAGCTGTATCTCGATAGTTTCTGGCACCTCGGCTCTCCCGTTGATGACAATTGACTACGACAAGGTATCTTGTGACGCAAGGTAGCTATCGAAACATGACAACGATTTAATCGAGGCCGGCTGAAGGCGGCTTTGCGGCCTGAGCGCCGTTGATCGCTTGGCAAGCCGAAAGCGATCCGATAGGTGACCGAGAACGCCGGGCGTGGGAATCGCACCAGCGTGATCTCTTGCGAGCCATTCGCAAGTATCTGCTGCATAACGGTTTTATGGGGAAGTCTCATATGGGGATGGGCAAGCGAGCCCAAGGGACGTTGAAGAAGGCCGCGACTTGCGCGTCCTCCATCGTTCTGGGCGCCGGACTGGCGATGTTCGCTGCGGCGCCGACGTGGGCGCAGGACCTGATGGGTCAGCCGACCCCGGGCGGCATCACGCTGCAACCGGCGGCGTCGCCGCTGAAGCATGATGCGCACTTCTTCCACGACGTGATCCTGATGCCGATCATCACGGCCATCACCCTGCTGGTGCTGGGCCTGCTGGCGTGGATCGTGTTCCGCTACAACAAGAAGGCCAATCCGACGCCCGCGCGCTGGAGCCACAACACCACGATCGAGATCATCTGGACGGTGCTGCCGGTGCTGATCCTGGTCTTCATCTCCCTGTTCTCGTTCCGCCTGCTGTTCGCCTATCACGACATGCCGTCGCCGGATCTGACGGTGAAGGTGACCGGCAACCAGTGGAACTGGGCCTATGAGTATCCGGACCAGGGCGTCGCGGAGTACATCTCCAACATGCTTCCGGAAGAGGAAGCCAAGGCCAAGGGCGTGCCCTATCGCCTGGCCGCGACCGAGCCGATGGTCGTGCCCGTCGGCAAGACGGTGCAGCTGGTCATCACCGCCTCGGACGTCATCCACGCCGTCGCCCTTCCGGCGTTCGGCCTGAAGACCGACGCCGTTCCCGGCCGCATCAACACCACCTGGTTCAAGGCCGAGCGCACCGGCGTCTTCTATGGCCAGTGCTCGGAACTGTGCGGCGTCGACCACGCCTTCATGCCGCTGGAGATCCGGGTCGTGACCCAGGCCCAGTTCGAACAGTGGATCGCCTCCAAGGGCGGTTCGATGACGCCCAAGGTCGCCGCGCCCGCCGCAGCCGCTGCTCCGGCCGCAGCCGCGCCTGCGCCCGCCGCCGACGCTGCGACCCCGGTCGCCGCCCCCGTCGGCGCCACCGCCGACCAACCCGTTCCCGCCGCGGCGTCCGCCGCGCCGGCCGCCCAGTAAGAGGCGAACAGAGACACATGGCTGACGCTACCGTAACCCGCGACGCGACCCACATCGGTCACGCTCACGACGACCACCATCACGACCACAAGCTGGGCTTCTTCACCCGCTGGTTCCTGTCCACCAACCACAAGGACATCGGCACCCTGTATCTGATGTTCGCCATCATGGCGGGCATCGTGGGCGGCGCCCTGTCGGGCCTGATCCGCTGGGAACTGGCCGAGCCGGGCATCCAGATCTTCAAGGAAGGCTCGTCGATCCAGCTGCTGGGTCTCGTGGAGCAATCCAAGCACGGCTATAACGCCGTCGTCACGGCCCACGCCCTGATCATGATCTTCTTCATGGTCATGCCCGCCATGATCGGCGGTTTCGGCAACTGGTTCGTGCCGATCATGATCGGCGCGCCGGACATGGCCTTCCCGCGCATGAACAACATTTCGTTCTGGCTGCTGGTCGCCGCCTGGTGCCTGCTGATCCTGTCGATGTTCACCGACGGCGGACCGGGCAAGGGCTTCGGCGGAGGCTGGACGGCCTATCCGCCGCTGTCGACCACGGGCCACGTCGGCCCCGCCTTCGACCTGGCCATCTTCGCCCTGCACGTCGCGGGCGCCAGCTCGATCCTGGGCGCGATCAACTTCATCACCACCATCCTGAACATGCGCGCGCCGGGCATGACGCTTCACCGGATGCCGCTGTTCGCCTGGTCGGTGCTGATCACCGCCTTCCTGCTGCTGCTGTCGCTGCCCGTGCTGGCCGGCGCCATCACCATGCTGCTGACGGACCGCAACTTCCACACCCACTTCTTCGATCCCGCCGGCGGCGGCGACCCGATCATGTACCAGCACCTGTTCTGGTTCTTCGGTCACCCGGAAGTGTATATCCTGATCCTGCCGGGCTTCGGCATCATCAGCCACATCGTCTCGACCTTCAGCCGCAAGCCGGTGTTCGGATATCTGGCCATGGCCTACGCCATGGTGGCCATCGGCTTCGTCGGCTTCATCGTGTGGGCGCACCACATGTACACGGTCGGCATGAGCATCAATCTGCGCGCCTATTTCATCGCCGCCACCATGATCATCGCGGTGCCGACGGGCGTGAAGATCTTCAGCTGGATCGCCACCATGTGGGGCGGGTCCATCAGCTTCAAGACGCCCATGCTTTGGGCGATCGGCTTCATCTTCCTGTTCACCGTCGGCGGCGTGACCGGCGTGGTCCTGTCGAACGCCGGCATCGATTACAGCCTGCACGACACCTATTACGTGGTGGCGCACTTCCACTATGTGCTGTCGCTGGGCGCCGTCTTCGCCATCTTCGCGGGCTTCTACTACTGGTTCGAGAAGATGTTCGGGGTGAAGTACAACGAGTTCCTGGGCGCGACCCACTTCTGGATCATGTTCGTGGGCGTGAACCTGGTGTTCTTCCCGCAGCACTTCCTGGGTCTGCAGGGTATGCCGCGTCGCTACATCGACTATCCGGAAGCCTTCACCCTGTGGAACCACGTCTCGTCGATCGGCTATGCCGTCACCGTCGTCGGCGTGATCGTCTTCCTGATCATGCTGGTCGAAGCGGCGATCCGTCGTCGTCCGGGCGTCGCCAACCCGTGGGGCGAAGGCGCCACGACCCTGGAGTGGACCCTGTCGTCGCCGCCCCCGGCCCACCAGTTCAACGAACTGCCGGTCATCAAGGCGGAAGAGCACTAAGCCTTTCCAGAGATATGAAATCGAAGGCCGCTCTTTCCGTCGGAAGGGGCGGCCTTCTTCATTTGGGTATGCTATGCGGCCCTCACCGATGACCGAAGTTCAGACCCGCCCCGCCATCTCGACCGCCCAGCCGGAGGATTTCTTCCAGCTGCTGAAGCCGCGCGTGATGTCGCTGGTGGTGTTCACCGCCGCGACCGGGCTGATCGTCGCGCCCGGATCGGTCAATCCGCTGGTCGCGGCCATCGCCATCCTGTGCATCGCCGTGGGCGCCGGGGCGGCCGGGGCGCTGAACATGGCGCTGGAAGGCGAGACCGACGCCCTGATGCGGCGCACGCGCGGCCGGCCGGTCGCTGCGGGACGCGTCCGCAAGAACGACGCCATGGCGTTCGGCGTCATCCTGAGCCTGTTTTCGGTCATGCTGCTGGGGATGAATGCGAACTGGCTAGCGGCGGGTCTGCTGGCCATGACCATCGTCTATTACGCCGGCTTCTACACCCTGCTGCTAAAGCGCCGGACGCCCCAGAACATCGTCATCGGCGGGGCGGCGGGCGCCTTTCCGCCCGTGATTGGCTGGGCGGCGGCGACGGGCCATGCGCCGTGGCAGGCGTGGCTGCTGTTTCTGATCATCTTCCTGTGGACCCCGCCGCACAGTTGGGCGCTGGCGCTGTATTCGGCCGGCGACTACGCCAAGGCGGGCATTCCGATGATGCCGGTGGCGCGCGGGGCCAAGTCCACGCGGTTGCAGATCCTGCTCTACACCCTGGTCTTCGTGCCGGTCGCGATCGCCCCGGCCTTCGCGGGCCTGGGCGGGATCGTCTATCTGGTCGTGTCGGTCGCGGGCGGCCTGGGCTTCCTCGGCCTTTCGGTGCGTCTCTATCGCTCGCGCGCGGGTGACGAGCCGGACAAGGCCGAGGCCGTGGGACGCGAGGCCGCATTGTATGACGTCAAGGTCCAGGCCAAACCGGCGCGGGACCTGTTCGCCTTTTCCATCCTCTATCTGATGGCGCTGTTCTCGGCGTTGCTGGTCGAGGCCCTGTCCGGTCTGGGAGCGTAAAACCATGCGTCTGACGCCTGAGGAACTTCGCGCGCGCAAGCGTCGCAACGTCTGGATCGCCTCGGCGCTGGTGGCCTTCATCGTGCTGGTTTTCGCCACCACGGTGCTGCGCCTGCAACAGAATCAGGCGGCCGAGCGGGCGCTGGCGACGGCGGTGGAGACGTCCCAGCCATGAAGGCGGGCCGCAAGAATCTGATCGCCATCATCTGCGTCTTCGGCGTGATGGGCATGACCGGGGCGGCGTTCGCGGCGGTGCCGCTCTATCGGATGTTTTGTCAGGTCACGGGCTTTGGCGGCACGACGATGAAGGCCGACAAGGCCTCCGACACCGTGCTGGACGAGACGGTGATGGTGCGGTTCGACACCAATGTGCGCGGCGTGCCGATGACCTTCCGCGCCGAACAGTCGACCCAACGGGTGCGGATCGGCGAGACGGGCCTGGCCTATTTCGACGTGACCAACACCTCGGACAAGCCGATCCAGGTGCGCGCCAGCTACAATGTCTCGCCCGAGCAGACGGGGCCGTATTTCCAGAAGCTGCAATGCTTCTGCTTCACCGACCAGACGCTGGCGGCGGGCGAGACGCGCCAGTTCCCGGTCCAGTATTTCATCGCCCCCGAACTGGCCACGGACCGTGAGGCCAAGGGCGCGCGCGACATCACCCTGAGCTACACCTTCTATCCATCCGTGGACGCGCCCAAGGCGTGACCATGAGACCGGGCGTGGACTTTCCCGGCGTCGGCTGCGGCCTGGTGATCCAGCGCGCCGACGGGCGGGTCTTGCTGTGCAAACGGCTGAAGGCGCCCGAGGCCGGGTTCTGGAATATCGTCGGCGGCAAGGTCGACCTGATGGAACGCTCCATCGACGCCGCGCGGCGCGAGGCCGAGGAGGAGAGCGGGCTGACGATCGGCGCCGTCGATTTCCTGTGCCTAGCCGAAGAGATCATTCCGGCCGACGGCCAGCACTGGGTGTCGCTGATCTATGTCACCCGGGACTTCGCCGGCGAGCCGACGCTGACCGAGCCGGACAAGCTGTCGGAGATCGGCTGGTTCGCGCTGGACGACCTGCCCCAGCCGCTGTCGGCCTTTTCGGCCAAGGCGTTCGCGGCGATGAACGTCTGATCACACGGCGCCGTTCGCGTCGGCGCGCGTTTCCTCTCCAGGTGCACGCTGCACGCCGAGACGGAGACGGGATTTGCGCGGTCTGGATTTCACCAACTGGCACAGTCTGCTGCTGACCCTGGTCGGGCTGGCGCTCGTGACGCTGATCGGCATGGGCATCCGGCTGGTGATGATGTTCACCATCCAGCAACGGCGCGAGCGGATGAACCGCCAGATCAACGAACGACTGAAGACCCTGATCGCCGCCTACAAGGTGCTGGGCGGGTCGTTCACCGGCGACCTGACCGTCGATCCGACGCACAAGCGCGACCTGAGCCGCCGCAACGTCTCGCAAGGCGGGGCGGGACTGGATCTCAGCGCCGAGGCGACGGCGGGCTCGGACCGGACCCGGCGCATCCGCGACGCGGTGGAGGCCAGTCTGGCGGATATCATTCTGCTGGGCACCGAAGAGCAGGTGCGGCTGGCGCAGCAGGCGGCGCGCGAACTGGTCGCCGGGCGGCCGGTGCGGACGCATGATCTGGTGGTTTCGCTGCGCGACTTCATCCGCCATGCGCTGGACCTGGCGCCCGTGCCGACCGGACCGGACATGCCCTTGCAAGGCCCGGCGCGCCCGTCCTCGACCGGAGGCCGCGGCTCAGGCGCCGGCGCAACGGGCGGCCGTGGCGGGGGCGGGGGCGGGATGGGCGCAGGGATGGGCGCTGGCATGGGGGGAGGGGGAATGGGCATGGGCGGCGCATTGGCCGACAGTCCGGACGACCCCGCCGATGCCATGGCCCGCAAGGGCTGAGCCCCGCCCGCATGCCCGAACAAGGCGGAAAGACGGCGTGGCTCTGGCGTCGGGGAAAATCGAACGCTATAGCCGCTATAACAACCGACTCTGGCCGACGAAGAGACGCGATTCATGGCTGACGCCCACGCTACTCCGCAGCACGACTACCACCTGGTGGCGCCCAGCCCCTGGCCGCTGGTGTCCTCGGTCGCTGCGACCATCATGTTCATCGGCGCGGTGATCTGGATGAAGGGCCTGGCCCCGGCGGACGGCGGCCCGATCGCCGCCAACTTCCTGGCCGAAGGCAAGCCGGGCGTCTTCTTCGCCGGTCTGGCCGGCGTGCTGATCTCGGCCTTCTGCTGGTGGGCGGACGTCATCAAGGAATCCAAGGCCGGCGACCATACGCCGGTCGTGTCGCTGGGCCTGCGCTACGGCATGATCCTGTTCATCGCATCGGAGGTGATGTTCTTCGTCGCCTTCTTCTGGATGTTCTTCGACATGGCGCTGTTCCATGAATCGCGGGCGCTTACGCCGGAAGTCGGCACCTGGGCTGACACCGCCAAGGCCTGGTCGACCTGGCCGCCCAAGGGCGTCGAGGTCCTGTCGCCGTGGCAACTGCCGCTGCTGAACACCGTGACCCTGCTGCTGTCGGGCTGCACCGTCACCTGGGCCCACCACGCGATCCAGGTCGGTGACCGCAAGGGCGCCAAGCTGGCCCTGATCATCACCGTGGCCCTGGGCGTGCTGTTCACCTGCGTCCAGGCCTATGAGTACAACCACATCCTGCACGAGAAGCTGTTCTTCAACGAAGAGGCCGTGAACTCGGGCCTGTACGGCTCGATCTTCTTCATGGCGACGGGCTTCCACGGCTTCCACGTCCTGATCGGCACCATCTTCCTGGCGGTCTGCCTGATCCGCCTGCTGAAGGGCGACTTCACCCCGCAGAAGCATTTCGGCTTCGAGGCGGCCGCCTGGTACTGGCACTTCGTGGACGTGGTCTGGCTGTTCCTGTTCGCCTTCGTCTATGTCGTCTTCGGTTGATCCAAGACGGCCCTGAAGACATCGCAGCGGCGCGGGACGAGCCATCGTCCCGCGCCGTCGTCGTTTCCGATACGCCGGTTCGCTGGGCGCTGCGGGGGCGCTGTCCCCGGTGTGGCCAGGGCGCGCTGTTCGCAGGCTTTCTAAAGGTGGCGGCTGGCTGCACGGCCTGCGGTCTGGACTATTCCACCATCCAGACGGGCGACGGCCCCGCCAGCTTCATCATGCAGATCGCCGGCTTCATCGTCGGCTTCTCGGCCCTGTTCGTCGAAATCAAATACCACCCGCCCATGTGGGTGCATCTGATCGTCTGGCTGCCGCTGGTGGTGGCCCTTTCGCTGGCCCTGATGCGGCCGGGGCGGGGACTGATGATCGGGCTGCAATATCGGAACCAGCGATGAAGCGTTTCCCGTGGATTCTGACCGTGCTGACGGTGCTGGGCCTGATCCTGCTGATCGGGCTGGGCGTGTGGCAGGTCGAGCGGCTGAAGTGGAAGGAAGGGCTGATCGCGGCGGCCGATGCGGCGGCGGCGAAACCGCCTGCACCGCTGGAGCAGGTGTTGGCGGAAGGTGATCTGGAGTTCAGGAAGGCGTTGATCGTCTGTCCGGGCCTGGCCAGCGCGCCCTTTGTCGAGCTTCAGAGCATCCATGACGGCGAGGCCGGGGTGCGGTTGATCTCGGCATGCAAGCCCGCGGGGGCGGATTTCACCCTGCTGGTCGATCGCGGCTTCGTCGGCGACGGCGTGACGGCGCGTCCGCGCGTGGTCGAGACCACCCTGCCGCTGGTCATGGTCGGAGAGTTCCGCACCTTCGACAAGCCGGGCGCCATGAGCCCCGCGCCGCGCGATGGTCGCTTCTACGCCCGCGACACGGCGGCGATGGCCAAGGCGCTGAACGTCACCGGGCCGGTCCGGCCCGAGGCGGTGTTCGCCATCACCGCCGTCAATCCCGAGTTCCCGGCGCTGAGGCCCTCCGCGCCGCCTGCGGCCTTTTCCAACAACCATTTCGGATACGCCCTGACGTGGTTCGGACTGGCGATCGCGCTTGCGGGTTTCTATGTGGCCCTGCTTCGCCGTCGAATGAAGAAAGACATCTCCTGACTTCTTCTCTGCACACCCTGTCCAACGGCGTTCGCGTCATCTGCGATCCGATGCCGGGGCTGAAGACCCTGGCCGTCGTCGTCACCGTCAAGGGCGGGGCGCGGTGGGAGCCGCTGGATCGATCCGGCTGGTCTCACCTGCTGGAGCATCTGGTGTTCAAGGGCGCCGGCGACATGGCCGCGCGCGAGATCGTCGAGCGGATCGAGGCCGAGGGCGGCACGATCAACGCCTCCACGGGTTATGAGCGGACCAGCTTCGAGGTGCGGGGGTTGGACGGCTCGCTGCCGCTGGCCATGCAGGTGCTGTCGGACCTGGTGTTCCGGCCCACGCTGGACCCGGCCGAGATCGAGCGCGAGAAGGATGTGGTGGCCCAGGAGATCGCCGAGGCCTTCGACACGCCCGACGACCATGTGTTCGAGATGGTGCAGACGCGCGCCTTCGCCAAGCAACCGTTGGGCCGTCCGATCCTGGGCTCGGTCGCCAGTCTGAAGCCGGCCGACAAGGCGTCGGTCGAGGCGTGGCGCGCGCGGCTGTATTCGCCCGACCGGATGGTGGTGTCGGTCTCAGGCGCGGTGGACGAGACCGAACTGCTGGCCCTGGCCGAGCGCTGGTTCGGCGATGCGGTCGCGACGCCGGCCGATGCGCCCGCGCCGGCCGCCTTCGTCGGCGGCCATGCCAGGCTGACGCGCAAGATCGAACAGGCCAATCTGGTGTTCCAACTGCCCGCCCTGTCCGCGACCGATCCGGCGCTGTCGGCCATGCGGCTGTTCGGCGAGATCCTGGGCGGCGGCATGGCGTCGCGCCTGTTCCAGAGCGCGCGCGAGGAGCGGGGCCTGGCCTACGCCATCGACGCCTATCAGGAGCCGTATGAGGATACGGGCGTGCTGGGCATCTACGCCGGGGCGGCGGCGGATCGAGCAAAAGAGCTCGCCGAGGTCTCGGCGGCCGAGGTGCGGGCCCTGGCCGAGGTCGGGCCGACCGAAAAGGAGCTGTCGCGGGCCAAGGCGGTGATGAAGGCCGGCCTATGGATGTCGGACGAAAACCCGATGAGCCGGGCCGGGCGCAACGCCGCACAAACCCTGATCTTCGGCGCCCCGCGCGCCAGCCTGTCGATGACCGAACAGCTGGAAGCCCAGACGATCAAGGACGTGCGCGCCGTCGGCGGCCGGGTGCTGGCCTCAGGCCAGGCGGCCAGCGCCGTCCTGGGCCCGAAGTCGGCCGCACCAGCGGGCGAAGCCTTCGCGGCGGCCCTGTTCGGGGGCTGAGGGAACGCGGCGGCGCGCGGATCGGTTATGCTGGCGCTTGAACCCGTCCAGTCCGGAGACCTTTCATGACCGTCCGCGTCGCCCTGATCGTCGGCAGCCTGCGCAAAGGCTCCTATTCGCGCACCATCGGCATGGAGATGAAGGCTTTGGCCGAGCCAGGACTGGAGATCGAGCCGGTCGAGATCAGCGACCTGCCGCTCTATGATCCCGACCTGGAGACCGACAATCCGCCGCCGGCCTGGGAGCGGTTCCGCGAGGAGGTGGCGACGACCGAGGCGGTGCTGTTCGTTACGCCCGAATACAATCGCTCCATTCCCGGCGCGCTGAAGAACGCCCTGGACGTCGGCTCGCGCCCCTATGGCCACAGCATCTGGCAGGGCAAGCCCGCCGCCATCGTCAGCGTCTCGCCCGGCGCCGTCGCGGCCTTCGGCGCCAACCACCACCTGCGCCAGCCGCTGGTGTTCCTGAACATGCCCACGATGCAGCAGCCCGAGGCCTATATCGGCAATGTCGCCGACCTGCTGGACGAGAACGGAAAGCTGAAGAAGGACGACACCAAGGCCTTCTTGAAAAGCTTCACCGACGCCTTCGCCGCCTGGATCGACAAGACGAAGGCGTGAGACCGTTTTACGCTGTCGGAATGACGGGGTGGAATCAATGAATGACTCAGAGCGGAAGCGATGGGGCAGCCCCTTACGAAAGCGGGCCTTCTACGCCGCTCTCGCAGCCCTGTTTCTGGTCGCCATAATAAGTCTCGCGCGAGCGGTCATCTGACGCTTCCCATCTCTGGTGCAGAGACCGTCTTCAACCGTTAGCAGATGTTCGAAACAGCGTTTCCGCTATCTAACCGAGCCCGGAATTGAAAACGGCGGCTCCGTGAGGAGCCGCCGTCGCCAGTTCAGCCGTGAGGCTGAAATCAGCCGATGGTTTGCAGCTGGCCAGCCGATTCCTTGCCCGAACGCTTGTCGCGTTCCAGCTCGTAGGAAACCTTCTGGTTTTCGTCCAGGCCGCGCAGGCCGGCGGCTTCGACAGCCGAGATGTGAACGAAGACGTCCTTGCCGCCGTCTTCAGGCTGGATGAAGCCGTAGCCCTTGGTGGCGTTGAACCATTTGACAGTGCCGGTAGCCATTTTGAGACCTCCGTTAGAAATTGACCGAGGGAACGTCCCTGCGGCCTGTCGGGTCTGAATGGGAGCGGCCTTGACTCGTGCGTTCGCAGAGAGAGTGGGCGTTACGCAGAGAGATCGACGAGCCCTATGTGCGCAGATATTGGCTGTGGATGCAAGCTTGGGGCGACGGGTCCGAAAATCCAATGATCGGAACGGTTTAGCTTGGGGTGCGTTACCGAACAGCACGAAAGGCCATCCCCATGAACCGCACCCACGTCGTCGAGCGCGCCTATCAGCTCGCCCGCACCAACGATTGTCTGAACACCGGCGACGTCGTCAAGGCGCTGTCGGGCGAGGGCTATTCGGGCGCCGAAATCTCGCATTTCCAGGGCAGCTCGATCCGCGCCGACCTGAACCGCATCTGCAAGATGCCAAAGCCCGAAGCCGCCTGATCCCTAATGCGCGCCGGCGCCCTCCGGCAAATGCATCTTCTCGAACCGCCCCACCCGCGTGACCAGGGTGCGGGCGGCGTCGTTCATGCCCGTGACCTGCACGTCCGCGCCCTGACGGCGGTAGCGGAAGACGACCTTGTCCACGGCGGCGACCCCGGTCAGGTCCCACAGATGGGCGTCGCTGAGATCGATCTCGACGCGTGTGGGATGACCATGATGCTCGAAGCTGGCGGCGAACAGATCGGCCGAGGCGAAGAACAACTGGCCTGACACGTGGTAGCGCAGAACGCCCGGTTCCGGCGTCGGAACCTCGGTCACGGCGATGGTCTTGCCGACCTTGCGCATGAAGAAAATCGCCGACAGCAGCACGCCCAGGATGACGCCCTTGGACAGGTCGTGGGTGGCGACGACCGTCACGGTGGTGGCGATCATGACGATGGACGATTGAAGCGGGGTGGAGCGCAGTTTCATCACCGAGGACCAGTCGAAGGTGCCGATCGAGACCATGATCATGACGGCGACCAAGGCGGCCATAGGGATCCGGGCGACCCAGGTCTGAAGCGCCAGCATCAAAAACAGCAGGAACAGCCCGGCCCACAGGGTGGACAGACGCCCGCGCGCGCCCGAGGTGACGTTGATCATCGACTGGCCGATCATGGCGCAGCCCGCCATGCCCCCGAACAGGGGCGACAGGATGTTGGCGATCCCCTGGCCGCGCGTCTCGCGATCCTTGTCCGACGGGGTGTCGGTGATGTCGTCGATCAGGTTCGCGGTCAGCAGGCTTTCCAGCAGGCCGACGAAGGCCAGGGTCGCCGAGATGGGCGCGATGATGACCAGCGTCTCCCACGTCAGCGGGACGGCGGGCAGGTGGAACATCGGCAGGCTGGTCGGCATCTGGCCCATGTCGCCGACGGTGCGCACGTCCAGCTTCAGCACGATCACAAGGGCGCTGATGGCGATGATGGCGACCAGGGGCGAGGGCACGGCCTTGGTGATGCGCGGAAAGCCGTAGATGACGACCAGGGCCGCCGCGACCAGGGCGTAGGTGATCCAGCCCCGACCGATCAGCTCGGGCATCTGGGCCAGGAAGATCAGGATGGCCAGGGAGTTGACGAAGCCGGTCATGACGCTGCGGCTGACGAACTTGATGTAGCGGCCCAGCTTCAGCAGGCCGATGACGATCTGGAACACGCCGCACAGGATCGAGGCGGCGAACAGATATTCCAGCCCGTGGTCGCGCACGAGCGTGACCATCAGCAGGGCCATGGCGCCGGTCGCGGCCGAGATCATGGCCGCCCGCCCGCCGACGAAGGCGATGGTCACGGCGATGACCACGCTGGCGTAGAGGCCGACGGCGGGATCGACGCCGGCGATGATGGAAAAGGCGATGGCTTCGGGGATCAGGGCCAGAGCCACGACGGTCCCCGCCAGAAGATCGCGGCGAGGATTGGCGAGCCATTGCTGGCGCGCGGAGGCGATGATGGACATTTCAGGATTTCATCTGGATGAGCCTGACCGACGTTTCGGTTTCCGGCGGCTCGGTTTCCCAGCGGATCGGCGGCGGGGATAGCCACCCGTCGCCTGCGAACAGGGCCGGGTCCAAGGTGATGGCGCCCTGATGCGATGTTGCGCCGCAAAAAGCAAGCGTGGCGGGAACGACCGCTTACAGGTCGTCATTCCGGGGCTGAGCGTCAGCGAAGATCCCGGAAGCCAAGGGGACGGCCCTGATATGCCGCGTCATGGACCTGCGCTGGGGTCCTGGGTTCCGGGTTCGTCCTGCGGACGCCCCGGAAAGACGGCGAGGGGCGAGGACGGCGCTGCGTCAGACTAGACCGTTCATCGCCGGCGCCTCGGCGGCGCTGCCGGGAAAGACGCGGGCGTCCAGCGCGGCGCGGTCGAGGCCCATGTGATCGCGCAGCACGCCCTTGAAGACTGAACGGATGTCCAGGGTCGGGGCTAGGTCGCGGTTCTCAAACAGGCGGTTGTCGGCCAGGGTCGGCCAGTCGCCGATGGGGCCGCCGCGCTTGACCGCACCGCCCGCCAGCAGAAGCGACGAGCCGGTGCCATGGTCAGTGCCTTGCGTGCCGTTGGCGCGGGCGGTGCGGCCGAACTCGGTGGCGACGATGACTGCCGTGCGCGACCAGGTCTCGCCCAGGCCGTCCTTCAGGCCCGTGACCAGTTGATCCAGGCCCGTCAGCCGCGTCTGAAGCTGGGCGCGCTGGCCCGCATGGGTGTCCCAGCCGTCCAGCGAGACGGCGACGATGTCGGCGCCCTCCGGTCCGGTCATCAGCTTGGCGACGGCCTGGCCCAGGCCCTGGACGTCGTTGCGACGCAGGCGTTGGTCGCCGCTCTCCATGCCGACCAGTTGCTCGGTCGCGAGACCCCGCGCCAGGTTCTGGCCCAGCATCGGATCCTCGACATAGAGGTCCTGAAGCAAGGAGGCGATGCGGTCGCCGTCGCGCACCAAACCGCCGGGCGCCCAGCTGGACACCGGCGCGTCGCCGCGCAGGATCAGCGGGGTCTGGGCACCGATCGACAGGCCCTTCAGCGACGTTCCGCCGGCCGCGACGATGGCGCGGTTCAGCCAGCCGTCGGACTGTTGGCGCAGACCTTCGCCGCCGTTCTCCAGCACGTCCTGGGCGTCGAAGTGCGAGCGGATGCGCACGGGCAGGGCGACGGCGGGGGCGAACCGCATCTGGCCCTGACCATAGAGGGCATGCAGGCCCGCGAGCGCCGGATGCAGGCCGAAACCTTCGCTCAGGGCCAGGGCGCCGTTCGCCTCGCCGGGCGCGGCGATGGCCAGACCGCCGCGCAAGGGGACGTAGTTCGGATCGGCGTAGGGCACGGTGACGGACAGGCCGTCCATGGCGCCGCGCGCGATGACGACGACCAGCTTGTTGGCAGGGCCGTTGGTCTGGGCGGCGACACGGCCGGCGAAGGCCAGGCCGAGCCCGGCGGAAGCGGCGGCCAGCAGATGGCGGCGGTTCAAGTTGAGGTTTGCTTTGGGGGCGGTCATCGGCGTTGGAACTCCGGCGACATGAACAGAAGGGTGAGGGCCTCGGGCCGGCTTTCGGCGCGGGCGACGGCGAGGCGGGTGCGTTCGCCGAGGCGCGGGCCGAGGGCGGCTGCGGCGACCGCGTTTGGATCGCTCGCCTGCGCCAGATCGGCGGCGGTGCGCGACCAGTTCAGCCGTTTGACCAGGGCGTCGGGGCCGGCCCAGTCGGCGGCCGTGTCGGGCCAGCCCTCGGGCGACGGGGGCGCGAACGGCGGCTGGCCCATGTCGAGCAGGGCCTGGCGCAACGGCTGGATCCGCTGCGGTCGCGTGCCCAGCGCGCGGTTGGCCGAGACGATGAAGTCGTACGGCGTCTTGATCTTGGCCGGCTGGGGCGTCCAGGTCTCGGGCGCCTCGACCAGGGCGCGGGCGACCTGGGCCAGGTCGCCGCCGGAGCCGGTCCAGGCCGTTTCCAGCCGTGCGACCAGAGCGGGCGGCGGATCGTCGGCGACGAAATGAGCGGCGAGACGGCGCGACAGGCGTTTGCCCGTCGCCGGATGCCGGGCCAGGTCTCGCAGGATGGCCTGACCCTGGGCCAGGCCTGCCGCCGGATAGGTCTTGCCCATCACCGTACGGGAGCCGGGTTCGTGGACATTGGCGCGGAAGACGAAGCCGTCGGGACCGGGCTCGGCCTGGGCGGCCATGTTGCGCGCGCGGCGCGGACGCTTGGGCTGACGTTGATCGCGGGCGGCGGGGATCGACCAGCCGGTCAGGGCGCGCGCCAGTTCAGTGACATCGGCCTGGGTGTAGCCCCCGTCAGCGCCGACCGTGTGCAACTCCATCATCTCGCGGGCCAGGTTTTCATTCAGACCGGCGTTGCGGCGCGCGCCGGCCATGCTGTCGGGACCGACCGATCGGGCCTGATCCAGATAGAGCAGCATGGCGGGATGCTGTTCGGCGGCCAGGACCAGATCCTCGAACCGGCCGAAGACATGGGGGCGGATGGCCTCACGCTCGTACTGACCGACGAAGGCGCCGCTGGCGAATTTGGCGGCCGAGACGGTCAGGGCGTTCGACCAGAACAGGGCCCAGCGCTCGGCGAAACCGTCGTTGGTGGTCGCGCCGAGCTGGGCGCGGGCCAGGAACTCCTGCGCGGTGTCCTGGGTGATGTCGCGGCGGGCGGCCTGACGGGCTTCGCGCCGGGCGACGGCCTGCGGATCGGCGGCGTCCGGCATACCGAAAGCGGGGGCAGGGGAGGGTGCGGCCTCGGCCGTCGCCGGAGCGGCGGCGCGTCGGTCGAGGCGGACTAGGCCGGCGTCGCTCTGATAGTCGATGTATTGGGCGACGCGTTCGGCGGTGTCGGCGAACTGGCCCGAAGGCTGTGGCGCGCCTTGGGGACGAATCTGGGCAGTGGCCCAGCCGCGCGGATCGGCGGCGACGCGGTCGATCTCGCCAGGCCGGGCGCCCAGCCCCAGGCGGGTCAGGGCGACGGCGGCGTCGGTCGGTGATGAAGCCATGGCCTTCTCCTCGTCCGTCCCCCGCAAACTGTAACGCCTTTGGGCGGAAACTCCGTCGCGGGGTCGGATTTGAGAGTCAGGCCGGTTGGGCCAGGCCGGCCTCCGCGTCCGCGATGAGGTCGCGGTCGTCGACCTGCCACGGGTGGAAATCGGGTTTGTAGAAGGCCAGGTAGTCGCCGATCATCCGGCGATACAGGCCCGGCTTCAGCCACAGCCAACGGAACAGGCCCAGACGCGCGCGCCAGCCGACGATGCCGTCCTGCTTCAGCAGCATGAAGGTTGTCTCGCGCACCGTGCGGGTGAACAGCAGGGTCGTCAGGAACATGGCCCAGCGGCGGATGCGCCAGCGCTTCAGGGGACTAAGGTCTCGGGTCGCGTGCAGGAAGACGTCATAGGCCACGCCCTTGTGCTCGATCTCCTCGATGGAGTGCCAGCGCCACAGGCGGGCCAGGTCGTGGGGCGAGCCCTTCAGCAGCTCCGGATCGGCCAGCAGCCGATGGGCGAAGGCGGCGGTGAAATGCTCCAGCGCCATGGTCGCCGCCAACTGGGCCAAGGCCGGACGGGCGCGGGCGATGTCGAGACGGGCGGTGACATAGGCCTCGATCTCGGCTGTGTCATAACCGGCGCGTTCGGTGATGGCGTTGAACGCCATGTGTTCGCGGGTGTGGGCGCCCTCTTGGACCGTGAAGGCGCGGATGTCGGCGGCCAAAGCCGGGGGCGCGTCCTTGGCGAACCGCTTGACCGACTGGATGAAGAACCGCTCGCCGTCGGGAAAGGTCAGGCTGAGGGCGTTCATCACGGCGGTGCCGAACGGATCGTCGTTCAGCCACCAGCGTGGCGTCGGAGCCTCGCGGTCGATATGCAGGTCGCGCGGCTTGATCTGGAGGTCGGCGGGGGTGGCGGATTTCGCCATGGTTCTGCTCCTCGATTTCGAGCGGAGAATGGAGTTAACTGACATCAATGTCAACTAAGGGTCCGGTGAAGCGACGACGCGGGGCGTTGGCGCGCGAAGAGGCGCTGGAGGCGGCGCGCGACTTGCTGCTGACCGGCGGGCCGGCGGCGGTGACGCTGAAGGCGGTGGGCGAGCGGATGGGCGTGGGCCACGCCAATCTGATCCATCATTTCGGCTCGGCGGCCGGGCTTCAGGGCGCGCTGATGGATGCGATGGTGCGCGATCTGGCGCAACGGATCGAGGCGGGTCTGAACGAGGGTGTGGGCGAAGGGCGCGACGGCGTCGAGCCGGGGCGGTTGATGAGCGTGGTGTTCGACGCCTTTGGACCAGGTGGCGCCTCGCAGATGGCGGCTTGGCTGGCGCTGGCGCGCGAGCAGGGGCGGGCGGAGAGCTTCGCCGAGGTGGTGCGCGATCTGGCCGAGCGGCTGGCGGCCATGGCGCCCGATGATCCCAAGGCGGCCGAGCGGGCCAAGGCCCTGGTGGTGACGGCGGCCTATATGGCCTTCGCTGAGGGGCTGATCGGGGATATCCTGACGCCGATGCTGGGCGCGCCGGAGGGGCTGGGCCGTGACCTGGCGCTGAAGCTGACCGCGACACTTTTGGCCGAACCGTAAGGTTCAGAGCCGAATCTTGATGCTATAGTCCCCATCGATGGCGCTTCTGGACTGGATGAGCGATGTAGCCGGCCCCGTGATCCGGGGGGACGGCGTGATGCTGCGCCCGCCGCGCGCGGCCGATTACGCCGCCTGGTCCACGCTGCGCGACGGCTCGCGCGACTATCTGCAGCCTTGGGAGCCGGCCTGGCCCGAGGACGACCTGACCAAGGCGGCCTTCCGGCGCCGGCTGTCGATCTATGCGCGCGAGATGGAGCTGGGCAACGCCTGGCCCTTCTTCGTCTTCGTGCAGGACGGCAAGACCCTGGCCGGAGCGGTGACCCTGTCGAACGTGCGGCGCGGCGTCGCCGAGACGGGGACGCTGGGCTATTGGATCGGCCAGCCGTTTTCCGGTCAGGGCGTGGCGACGGCGGGCGTTCGGGCCGTGGTCGGATACGCCTTCGACAAGCTGAAGCTGCACCGGCTGGAGGCGGCCTGCCTGCCCACCAACCACGGGTCGCGACGGGTGCTGGAGAAATCCGGCTTTCACAACGAAGGTCGGGCTCGCGCTTATTTGAAAATTAACGGCGAGTGGGCAGACCATTTGTTGTTCGGCCTGGTCGAGGACGAGCGTTGACGGCCGGGGGCCGTCTGGAAGGGCGAGACGCGTGACACCACGATCCCGATCGCTGGCCTGGGACGCCACGACCGCCATCGAGGCGCTGGCCGCCGCCGAAACGGCCCTGTGGGTCTGGACGCCCGCGGCGGATGAACTGCGCTTCACCGGCGCGACGCGATCGCTGGGCCTGGGACCGCTGGCGCCGGAATGCACGGCCGCCGGATTCGTCGCCCTGGCCATGCCGCAGGATCGCAGCCTGGCCGAGCGGATGCTCAAACCCCAGGACGAGGGCGCCGAGATCGCCGTGCGTCTGCGGATGCGCGGGTCCGAGACCTGTCTGTGGCGCGGCGTCTGGCTGGAGGACGGCCTGCGCGCCGCCGGCGTCGTGGCGCTGGAGACCAAGTTCGCCGGATCGGACCGCGATACGCTGACGGGCCTGCTGGATCGTCGCGCCTTCCTGGCCCGCGTCAGCGAGGTGCTGACCCAGCCCGGCGAATACGAGATCGTGGTCGGCGACGTCGACCGGCTTCGGCGCCTGAACGAGGCGCTGGGGCATGAGCGGACCGACCTGGTGCTGTCGGCCCTGGGCTCGCGTCTGGCCGCCGCCTTCAATAAGGACGCCTCGGCCGCGCGGATCGGCGAGGACGAGTTCGCCATCATCGTGCCCAAGACCGCCTCCCACACCAGCTACCGCGTTCGAGACGCGCTGGAACAGCCGCTGCGGGTCGCGGGCTTCGACATCTATCCGACCGTCTCGATCGGGGCGGTGATGGTGGAGGGCGGGCCGGATGCGCCCGACGCCGCCGAACTGCTGCGCCGGGTTGAGCTGGCGGTCGAATCGGCCAAGGGCGCCGGGCGCGGCGGATCGGCCGCCTATGGCCGGGCGCTGGAAAGCGACAGCCTGAGCCGTCTGGCGCTGGAGGCGGATCTGAGGAACGCCTTCGTGCGCGGCGAGATCGTGCCCTTCTTCCAGCCCATCGTGAACCTGAACACCGGGGCCGTCGCCGGTTTCGAGGCTTTGGCGCGCTGGCGTCACCCGCGCCGGGGTCTGGTGCCGCCGGACGAGTTCCTGGGCCTGACCGCCGACCTGGGCATGATGAACGACCTGGGCTTGCTGATGATGACCCAGTCGGCGCGTCAGCTGGCCGAATGGATCGAGCGCCATCCGCTGGCCGGCAAGCTGTTCTGCAGCGTCAATCTGTCGGTCGGCGAGATCGAACGTCCGCACCTGTGCGAGGATGTGGCGCGCATCATCAAGGAGACGGGCCTGCCCAAGGGCGCGCTGAAGCTGGAAGTCACCGAGGGCGACATCATGCGCGACACCGCGCGCGCCGCCGAGGTGCTCCAGTCGCTGAAGGACGTCGGGGCCTCGCTGGCGCTGGACGACTTCGGCACCGGCTTCTCGTCGCTTTCCTATCTGGCGCGCCTGCCGTTCGATACGTTGAAGATCGACCGCTATTTCGTGCTGACGATGAACAAGGACGAAGGCTCGGCCAAGATCGTCAAGTCGGTGGTCAATCTGGGCCGCGACCTGTCGCTGGAAGTCGTTGCCGAGGGCGTGGAAAACGCCGAACTAGCCCGCCTGCTGTTGGACGCCCAATGCCACTACGGCCAGGGCTTCGGCTATGCCCCCGCCCTGCCGGCGCAGGAGGCCGAGGTCTATCTGGCCGAGAGCCTGGCTGATGGGACCGCGCCGTTGAAACAGCGGTCGGCTTAGAGCTTAGATCGCGTTTAGCGGCAGGCGCAGGTAGCGCTGGCCGTTAGTGTCGGGGGGCGGCAGCTCGCCGGCGCGGATGTTGACCTGAAGCGAGGGCAGGATCAGTTGCGGCGCGCCCAGGGTGGCGTCGCGGGCCTCGCGCATGGCGACGAAGGCGTCTTCCGATACGCCGCCGCCGATGTGGATATTGTGCGCGCGCTGTTCGGCCACAGTGGTCTCGAACCGGTAGTCGCTGCGGCCCTGGGGCAGGTAATCGTGGCCGACGAAGATGCGGGTTTTGACCGGCAGGGTCAGAAGGCGCTGGATCGAGCGATACAGGGTTCGGGCGTCGCCGCCGGGAAAGTCCGTTCGCGCCGTGCCATAGTCGGGCATGAACAGGGTGTCGCCGGTGAAGACCGCATCGCCGATCCGATAGCTGACACAGGCGGGGGTGTGGCCGGGCGTGTGGATCACCTCGACCTTCAGATCGCCCAGGGCGAAGGCGTCGCCGTCCGCATAGAGATGATCGAAAACGGCGCCGTCCGGGCGCACATCGTCGGCGCCGAACAGGGGACCGAAGGTGGACTGAACCTGGGTGATCCGCCCGCCGATGCCGATCGACACGCCCGTCGTCGCACGCAGGTGCGCCGCCGCCGTCAAGTGGTCGGCATGGGCGTGGGTTTCGAGCACCAGAGCCAGTTTCAGCCCCTCCGACCGCAGCGCCGCCATGACGGCGTCGATCGACCGCGTCGACGTGCGGGCCGAGGGCGCGTCGAAGTCCAGGACGGGGTCGATGATCGCCGCGTGACCCGTCGCGGGGTCGCTGACCAGATAGGTGACGGTGTGGGTCGCGGGATCGAAAAAGCCGCGGACGTCGGGGGATTGGGTCATGGAGGACGCTCCTTTCGCAATCCAATATATTAGGCATTGCTTATTTAGCAAGTGCGCATATATTGCGCCCCATGATCGACCTTCAGACCATCGGACTTGAGCGTTTCCAGGCCAGCGCTGGCGAGGCGGCGGCGTTGCTGCGCGCGCTGTCCAACGAGAAGCGGCTGATGATCCTGTGTCAGTTGGGCGAGGGCGAGATGTCCGTAGGCCAACTGCTGCCCCAGGTCGGCCTGTCGCAATCGGCCCTGTCCCAGCACCTGGCCAAGCTGCGCGACGAGGCGCTGGTGAGCACCCGTCGAGACGGCACGACCATCTTCTACCGCATCGCCGATCCGGCCGTCCTGAAGGTCATCGCCGTGCTGGCCGAAATCTATTGTCCCCCTGTTTCTTCCGAAAAGGCATGATCCCCATGAGCGTCCTGACCCCCCTCTCCCCCGCTGAGGTTTCGCGCCGGCTGAAGCAGAACACAGCCGTGCTGGTCGACATTCGCGAGCCGGATGAGTTCGCCAGAGAACATGTCGTCGGCGCCGTCCATGCGCCGCTGTCGGCCTTTGACGCCTTCATGCCCGTAAGCGCCAACGGGCGCGACGTCATCTTCACTTGCCGAACCGGCAATCGGACGGGCGTCAATTGCGACCGTCTGGCGGCCAAGACGACGGGCCAAGCCTTTGTTCTGGAGGGCGGGCTGGACGCGTGGAAGGCGCAGGGCTTGGCCACCCACGCCGACCGCTCCAAACCGATCGAACTGATGCGTCAGGTGCAGATGGTCGCGGGCGGTCTGATCCTGATCGGCGCGGCGCTGGGGCTGCTGGTGCATCCGGCCTTCTGGGGTCTGTCGGCCTTTGTCGGCGCGGGTCTGTTCCTCGCGGGCGCAACGGGCTTTTGCGGCATGGCGCGGCTGCTGGCCGTGATGCCCTGGAACAGAGCCGCGACCCGGCCCATGACAAGAGCGGCATAAACCGATGACGACGGAACTGACCCCGCTGGTCCTGACCGCCTTCAGCGGCGGCGTCGTCGCCCTGCTGCTGACCGTGTTCGGCGGCGGCGGGTCGGTTCTGGCCGTGCCGCTGCTGCTTTATGTCGTCGGCGTCGCCGATCCCCATGTCGCCATCGGCGTGTCGGCGGCGGGTGTGGCGCTGAACGCCGTGACGGCGCTGGCCGGTCACGCCAGGGCAGGGCGGGTGCGCTGGCCCTGCGCCACCCTGTTCGCCATCACGGGCGCGGCCGGAGCCTGGTTCGGATCGTCCCTGGCCAAGAGGATCGACGGCCATCAGCTGTTGCTGATCTTCGCCGTGGCCATGGCGGCGGTGGGCGTGTCGATGTTGCGCCCCAAAGCGGTGGTCGCGCGGGCCGAGCCCCGGCTGAACTGGTCGATGTCGCCGCGTGTCGGCATGGCGGGCGCCGGCGTCGGCTCGGCCGCAGGCTTCTTCGGCATCGGTGGCGGCTTTCTGATCGTGCCCGGCCTGATGGCGTCGACGGGCATGAGCCTGGCGACCGCACAGGCGACGTCTTTGCTCAGCGTGGCCGCGTTCGGCGCGACGACGGCGGGCAACTATGCGCTGTCGGGCTGGGTCGATCCGAGCCTGGTCGCCGCCATGGCGGTCGGTGGCGTCGCCGGGACGGCGGCAGGCCTGCCGCTGGCGCGTCGGCTGGGATCGAATGCCCGGCTTGGGCGCATCCTATTTGCGGGCCTGATCCTGGTGGTCGCCGCCTATGTCGCGGTGCGCGCGATCCTGGCGCTCTGAGACCTCTGTTCAGCGGGCCGTCTTTCGACGACAGTTCCGCCCATGACCGACGCCAGACTGGAGATCGCCGCCGGCTTTGCGACCTTGCAGGGGCCCAAGGCGGACAATCAGGATTTTGGCGGCGTCCACATCGGCACGGCGGCCGAGCAGCGCGAGCATGGAGTCGTGGCGGTCATCGCCGATGGGGTGTCGGGATCCAAGGCCGGGCGGATGGCGGCGGAGCTGACGACGCGCAGCTTCATCGACGGCTATCTGGATCAGAACCCGCTGAACGGTATCGCGGCTAACGGCATCAAGGCGCTGAGGGGGTTTAACCGATGGCTCCATTCGCGCGGGCGGATCGATCCGGCGATGGAGGGGGCGGCGACGACCTTCACGGCCCTGATCCTGCGCGGGCGCGAGGCGACGGCGCTTCATGTGGGCGACAGCCGGGCCTGGCATTTCCGCGACGGGGTGCTGACGCGGCTGACGGAAGATCACACGCGGGCCCAGCAGGGGCTCAGCAATGTGCTGTACCGCGCCGTCGGCATCGAGGCGGATGTGAAGCTGGACGTCCGGCAAGTACGGCTGGAGCCGCACGACCGGCTGCTGCTGACCACCGACGGGGTGCATGGGGTGCTGGCCGATGCGGCGATCGCAGGCCTGTTGGGACGGCGCAGCTCGCCCGATGCGGACGCCATGGCGATCCTGGCGGAGGTCGAGGCGACGGGGCCGCGCGACAACGCCACCGCTATCGTCATCGACGTGGTCCGCACCGGCGCGCCCGACTGGGAAGCGATCACGGCCGAGGCGGAAGGGCTGGCCATCCTGCCGCCGCCCGCCGTGGGCGATAATGTCGACGGCTTCGCGCTTCAGCGGATCGTGGCGGACGGGCGCTATACGACCCTGTTTCTGGCGAAGGATACGCTGGGCGACGCGGGCATGGTGGTGCTGAAGTTTCCCAAGCCCGCCGTGGTGTCCGAGCGCGGCGCGCGCACCGCCTTTCTGCGCGAAGCCTTCATCGGGCGGCGCATCGACAGCCCCTTTGTCGGCAAGGTGCTGAGCCTGGATGCTGGTCGGCAGAGCCGGCTCTATATCGCCCAACCCTTCCATGCCGGTCAGACCCTGCATGCGCGGCTGGCGCAGGAGGGGCCGTTCGAGATCGCCGACGGGATCGGCGTTGCGCTGCGCCTGGCGCGCGCGGTTTCGGCCCTGCACCGGGCAGGGGTGACGCACCGCGACATCAAGCCGGACAATGTGATCCTGGAGACACAGGGCGGGCTGAAACTGGTCGACCTGGGCGTCGCACGCCTGCGGCTGGCCGAGGAGTTCGCCGAGGCCGAGGCGCCGGGCACCGCCGGCTACAAGGCGCCGGAAATGTATGCGGGCGAGAGCGGTAACGCCGCCACGGATCAGTTCGCCCTGGGGGTGACGCTGTATCGCCTGTTCACGCGCACCTATCCGTGGGGCGAGGTGGATCCGGCCGATGCGCCGCGCTTTGAACGGGCGCCTGCGCCGCCGACGCGACACCGGCCGGATATGCCCGCCTGGCTTGAAGCGGCCATCATGCGCGCCGTCGCCGTCGATCCGAACGAGCGGTTCGAGGATGTCGAGGAACTGATCCATGTGCTGGAAACCGGCAGCGCTGTCGCCGCTCCGCCGCCGCGCCAGCTGTCCCTGATCGAGCGCGATCCGGTGCGATTCTGGCAGGGCGTCAGCCTGGTCCTGCTGATCGCGTTTCTGGTGTCGATGGCGACGCGCTAGCCGCCCATACGCTCAACCTCAGCGATCGGATGTGCGACATTTGGCGGGGCAAAAGCTTGGGAACCTGTGGCCGGGTTCGGCTTTTGTGACGGCGAGCGGGGATGTCGCGCCCGCACTTCTCGGCACGAAAGCCTCCCCCAAATGATCAAGACCCTCGCCTCCAGCGCCCTGGCCCTGGCCATGGTTTCCACCCCCGCCCTGGCCCAGTCCGTCGCCCCCGACTGGTCCGGCCCCTACATCGGCATCTTCGGCGGCTACAACCAGTCGAACGACGACGGCGACGAAAACCTCGGTTTCGACCGCAATCTGGATGGCCGCTACGGCGATCAGGTCACGACCACGCCCGTCGCCCCCGCCACTGTTGGAATAAACGCCTTCACCCCCGGCTTCTGCGGCGGAACGGCGACCAGCACCGTTCCCACCACGGGCTGCCGTGACGACAACGACGGCGTCGAAGCGGGCGTTCGCGCCGGTTACGACATGCAGTTCGGCAACTTCGTCGTCGGCGCCCTGGCGGAATACAGCGTCAACAATGTCCAGGATTCGGTGACCGGCTTCTCGACCACCCCGGCCTTCTACACCTTCACGCGTGAGCTGGAGAGCACCGCAGCCGCCCGCCTGAAGCTGGGCTACGCCTATGGCCCGGCCCTCATCTACGGCACCGGCGGCTACGCCTACGGCAAGTTCGAAAACAAGTTCCGCACCTCGAACCAGGCCAACAGCTTCACCGAAACCAGCGAAGGCGATGACGGCGACGGCTGGCAGGCCGGCGGCGGCGTGGAATACGCCCTGGGTCGCGGCCTGACGGTCAACGGCGAATACCTCTACACCTCGCTGGACGTCGACAGCCCGGTCATCCGCGTCGGCAACACCGGCACGACACCTCCCGGCAACCCTTTCATCTCGGCTCCGAACACCACGGGCACCGACATGATCCGCAGCAACGGCAAGTTCGGAACGCACATGTTCCGCATCGGCATGAACTACCGCTTCTAAGCCTCAAGCGGGGCGGTCTGGCTTCAGGCCCGGCCGCCCTGGCTCGACAGCATGGCCGCGTCCACGCCCAGCTGGGCGAGGGCGCGCGTCCATTTCGACGTGTGTTCGCCGTCGAAAATCAGGTCCAGATCGGCGTCGGCGGTCAGCCAGACGTTGTCGGCCAGCTCTTCCTCCAACTGCCCCTCGCCCCAGCCGGCATAGCCCAGCAGCAGGGCCGAGCGGCGCGGACCGGCGATCTCGTCGGTCATGGCGGCCAGCGCCTCGCGCGTGCCGGTCATCGCCAGACCGTCGCCGAAGGCCAGGGTGTCGTCGCCCACCGTCCAGTCGTCGGTATGCAGCACGAAGCCGCGCTCGCGCTCGACCGGTCCGCCCATCAGGACCGCGCGACCGATGGACTGATCCGGCGCCGGCGCGTCCAGCTTGTCCAGAACCGTCTTCAGATCCACGCCCGGCGCTGGTCGATCCAGCCGCAGGCCCATGGCGTGATCCGGCCCGTGCGCGCAGATCAGGATGACGGCGTGCTCGAACCGGGCGTCGTCGATCCCGGGCATGGCGACCAGCAGTCGGCCGGTCAGGGTGGAGGCTTGGCTCATGATCCTGGCATCATCCGTCCGGAAAGCGGCGCAAGCAAGCCGAACCGGCGCTTGCGGTGTCGCCCGTGGTGTCTATGTGTCGCACACGGCCGTTCAAACGCGCCGGCCTCAAACCTCAGCGAGACAGACATGACCATCCAGATCGGCGATCGCATCCCGAACGCAACCCTCGCCCAAGCGACCGCCGAGGGCCCCAAGCCCGTCAGCACCGACGACGTCTTCGCCGGCAAGACCGTGGCTCTGTTCGCCGTGCCCGGCGCCTTCACTCCCACCTGCTCGGCGCGCCACCTGCCGGGCTTCAAGGATCACCTGGCCGACATTCAGGGCAAGGGCGTTGACACAGTCGCATGCATCTCAGTCAACGACGCCTTCGTCATGAAGGCCTGGGGCGAGAGCCAGGGCATCACCGACGACAGCATCGTCATGCTGGCCGACGGCAACGGGGAACTGACCCGCGCCCTTGGTCTGGTGCTGGACGGCTCGGGCTTCGGCCTGGGCGAACGTTCGCAGCGCTATTCCATGCTGGTCAGGGACGGGGTGGTCGAGCAGCTGAACATTGAACAGGGCGGCGAGTTCAAGGTGTCCTCGGCCGAGCATCTGCTGGCGCAGCTCTAAATTGGATCAATCCACGCTACCGCTTCGCTACTTGAGCGTGGATTGATCGTGAACTCGGATGTGTTCAGCCCGGAGAAGCGCAGCGCCGTGATGCGTCGCGTGAAGGCGCGGGACACGTCGCCGGAACTGGCCGTGCGCAGGATCCTGCGTGCGGCCGGGATCGGATATCGACTGGGCGGCATGGGTCTGCCGGGCCGCCCGGATGTGGTGATGAAGGGCCGCAAGGTCGCCCTGTTCGTCCACGGCTGCTTCTGGCACGGCCATGATTGCGCCCGTGGATCACGCCAGCCCAAGACCAACGCCGATTACTGGATCGCCAAGATTGACCGCAACCGCGCGCGCGACACCGCCGCCGTGACGGCGCTGGCGGGGTCAGGCTGGCGCGTGGTCGTGGTCTGGGAATGCGAGATGAAACAGCCTAATTTCGCCGCGCGCCTGATTGCGACGGTGCAGGGTCAGGCGGCCTCGGTCGCGACCTGAGCGGCGGTGTCGTTCAGGACGTGCTGCAAGGCGCCGATCAGGGCGGGCGGCGTCAGGGGCTTGGAGACGAAATAGGCCATGCCGGCCGCCTGACAGGCCGCGACGTCCTCGGGCGCGGTGTCGGCGGTGACGGCGACGACCGGGGTGGCGGCGTTGGGTCCGCCGCCGGCGCGCAGACGTCGCGTCGTCTCGCGCCCGTCCAGCTCGGGCATCCGCACATCCATGAAGATGACGTCGAACACCGCCTCCTGACAGCGTTCCAGCGCGATCATGCCGTCGGCGGCGGTGGTGATCTCGCAGCCGAGCGGCTGCAGGATCAGCTGGACCGCGCGGCGGTTGATGTCGTGATCGTCCACGACCAGCAGACGCAGCGGCTGGTCTTCGGTCTCGTCGGCGACCGCAGGCGTCGCGACGACCGCCTCAGGCTCAGGCTCAGGCGAAGGAGCGACAGGCGCGGGCTGGGGCGTGGACGCGACTGTGGGCGTCAGCGAGCGGGCGATGTCCAGGCGGCTTTCATCGACGACCTCGACGATCTGAACTGCCTCGTCGCCGCGCGGCAGGATCAGGGAGACGGTGAAGCGCGAGCCTTGGCCCGGCGCGCTGCGAACCGTCAGCCGGCCGCCCATCAAATCGATCAGATTGCGACTGATCGCCAGCCCCAGGCCCGACCCGCCATAGCGGGCGGAGACGCCGTCGGCGGTCTGGTCGAACGGGGTGAACAGCCGGGCCAGTTGATCGGTCGTCATGCCCGGGCCCGTATCGACGATCTCGAACAGCAGGGCGTATCCCGACGGCTCCTCGGGCCAGGCCCGGACCCGCAGGGTGATCTGGCCTTTCTCGGTGAACTTCATGGCGTTCGACATCAGGTTGTTCAGCACCTGACGGATGCGCATGACGTCGCCCTTGACGTGGCGCGGCATGGCCGACGCGCCTTCGATACGCAGCTTCAGCCCCTTGGCGTCGGCGACGCCGCGCCAAAGCATCAGCGTCTGAGCCAGCATTTGCCGCAGGTCGAAATCCTTGGCCTCGACCGTCATCCGTCCGGCGCCGATCCGGGTGTGGTCCAGCAGGTCGTCCAGTAGGGCCTTCATCATCAGGCCGGCGTCGGTGATCAGATTGGCGCTGTTGCGCGACTGGGCGTCGGGCGCGCGCAGCTCGGCGGCGCCGGCCAGGATCGCGCCGATCGGGGTGCGCAGGTCGTGTCCGATGGCGGCCAGGAAGGTAGTGTGGTCGGCCAGACTGCGCTCGGCGTTGAGGCGTGATGCCTCGGCCGAGGCATGGGCGCGCACGACGTTGGCGCTGGCCTCGACCATGCGCTGGCCGGTGATGGCGACATAGAAGGTGAACAGCACGACTGCAGCGGCCGCCGACATGACCAGCGGGCCGGGGGCGTCGAGGGCGTAAACGAAGACCGGCGTAGCCAGCAGGAAGCCGGTCTGAGGGGCAAGGCCGGCGATCATCACGGCCTGACAGCGGTTTGCATTCAGCATCGCCGTCAACATGCAGGCGCTCAGCATCAGGGCTGCGCTGACGCCGCCAATTGCGCCGCCGATCTTCCACATCACCAGCGATAGGGCGGCGAAGACGGAGGAACTGACCGCAACGACGGTCAGGACGGCCAGCTTTCGGCCGCTGGAAAGCTCGTCGGTACCTTTCAGGATCGGTCGATAGACGACCACCTCCATGGCCTGGACCGCCATATACAGGACGACCCAGCCCACGGTGAACCGCACCCCGACCATCGGGGTCACGACCAAGGCGACAGCCGCCGCCGCCACGACCCGTTGCACCGCCGCACCCGAGCGCTGGCGAACGGCGGCGGTCCAGCTGCTTTCAGCGATATCGACGGCGGTCGATTTCATTCAGGCCCTCGAATGACGAACGCAGATCGCTCGCATCGGTCACCCTAGGCCTATCGACACTAACGCTCCGTCAACGGGGCGCGCCGACCGCCTCGGCTGTTGTGGAAAAGCCGTCGGCGCGCAGGCGGGCGGCCAGATCACGCTTGATGCGGGCGACCAGGCCGGGGCCTTCATAGATCAGGGCGGAATAGATCTGGACCGCCGAAGCGCCCAAGCGGATGCGGGCATAGGCCTCGGCC
Organism: Brevundimonas diminuta; assembly: GCF_022654015.1. NCBI lineage: Bacteria > Pseudomonadati > Pseudomonadota > Alphaproteobacteria > Caulobacterales > Caulobacteraceae > Brevundimonas > Brevundimonas diminuta. Next base: position 3,007,016 of record NZ_CP073063.1, on the reverse strand, counting down.
CCGCTGTCGATGCCGCCGACGGCGATCAGGGGCAGACGACCGGCCGCCGCCTCGGCCGCCGCGCGCAGGGCCTTTTCCGCAAACGGACGGATGGGCGCGCCGGACAGGCCGCCCGTCTCGTGGGCGTCCGGCGAGCGCAGGGTTTCGGGCCGTTCCAGCGTGGTGTTGGACACGATCAGGCCGTCGATCCGGTGGGCCAGAGACGCCTCGACGATCATGCCGATCTCATCGGCGATCAGGTCCGGGGCGATCTTCAGGAAGACGGGTACGCGGTCAGGCGCGGCGACGGGACGGGCGGCGTCGATGCGGCCCAGCAGGTCGTCTAACTGCTCGCGGCCCTGAAGGGCCCGCAGGCCGGGCGTATTGGGCGAGGAGATGTTGACGGTGAAATAGGAAGCGCGGCCGGCGAGGCGTTGCAGACCGGCGACATAGTCAGCCGCCTTGTCCTCGGTGTCCTTGTTCGCTCCCAGATTGGCGCCGACCACGACGCCCGTCGGGCGCTGGTCCAGCCGCGCGGCGAAGGCGTCCAGCCCGGCGTTGTTGAACCCCATCCGGTTGATAATGGCCCGGTCTTCGCTGAGGCGGAACAGGCGGGGTTTGGGATTGCCGGGCTGCGGCCGGGGCGTGACCGAGCCGCATTCGACGAAGCCGAAGCCGAGCCTCGACAGGCCGCGCAGGGCCTCGCCGTTCTTATCCAGACCCGCCGCCAGGCCGACCGGATTGGGCAGGTCCAGTCCCGCCAGTTGTGTTCTCAGGATCGGATCGTCGGCGGCCGGCGCGGGCAGGGGGGCGAGGGCCAGACCCTTGATCGCCAGCTGGTGCGCCTGCTCCGGGTCTAGCCGACGCAGCAGGGCGGCGCCCACGTCAGCCAGGCTCATGCGTCGTCCTCGAACGCCATCTCGCCGTCGGCCGTGACCGAGAAGGCGCGCGAGGCCGTGACGGCGGCGACGGGCAGGGGGGCGTAGAGATGCGGGAACAGATCGCCGCCGCGCGACGGCTCCCAGATCAGGTCGTCGTCGAACCGGCTGAGATCGACGGTCAGGAGCAGCAGGTCTCCGCGCCCGGGGAAATGCCGCCGCGCGGTCTCGGCCAGTTGCGCCTCGGTCGACATATGGATGTAGCCGTCGGCCAGATCGACGGGCGCGCCGTCGTAGCGGCCCTCGGCGACGGCGGCGCGCCATTCGGCGGCGTCGACGATTTTGTAGGCGATGTCTGTCATGCCGAGGGCGCGCCCAGCGAGCGCGGCGTCAGGAAGCCTTCGTAGGTGCAGCGCCCCGCGACATCGACGCTGAACAGGGCCGCCGCGCCGGTCGGGAAGCCGGCCGACAGCTTGTCCACCACCGCCGGCGAGGCGGCGCTTTCGATCAGATATTCGGCGGCCAGCACGTGGATGCCCGGATTGTGGGCCAGGATCAGCAGGCAGCCGGCCTCGTCCTCGCTGGCCTCGACGAAGCGGCGGATCACATCGGAGGGGGCGTTGTAGAGGGAGTCCTCGTCGCGGACTTCGACATCGCCGAAGGCGTCGTGCATCTGCTCCCAGGTCTGGCGGGTGCGCACGGCGGTGGACACCAGGGCCAGGTCCGGCTTCAGGCCCCGCTCGGCCAGGGCGCGCCCCATCAGTAGAGCCTCGGCGCGGCCGGCGGCGGACAGGGGACGGGCCTCGTCGCCGCCGGAGGGGGCGGAGGCTTCGGCCTGGGCGTGCCGCATCAGGATCAGTCGGTGCATGGCCTTCGCCATAAGGCGGTTTCGCCCGGCCCGCCAGATGGGGCGACGGTCAACTCGCCGTCAGTCGCGATGTTCGCCCCGCGAAGAGACGGAGGCGACGGGTTGGGGCGCCAGGACGGGGGCGGCGACGCGCTCGGCATGGCCGCTGGGTCGGATGCGGGCATAGCTGTGGCGCGAGGCTTCCAGCAGGATCAGCCCGGCGGTTCCGGGAAACACCCGGCGACCGACCTGTTCGAACCCTTCGGCCAGCGGCAGCATCGGCCCCCAGGGTGGGACATAAAGCGTCTGCGACCAGGCCATCGGCTCCAGCCCGACATCACGCACCAACCGCTCCAGCTGGCGCCGGGTGAAGGGTCGGCCGTGACCAAAGGGGGTGTTGTCCGCCCGCGCCCACAGGCCGCCGCGCGCCGCCGCCGCCAGGATGATGCGCCCGGTCGGCGAAAGCGCGCGCACCGCTTCCAGCAGCAGGGCGGCGGGGTCGTCGGCCTCTTCCAGAGCGTGGACCAGCAGGATGCGGTCGAACGATCCGGCGGGGAAGGGCAGGCGGCGGTCGTCCACCAGCAGGGTGCGGTTGCGCCCGACCGTCGGCCAGTGTTCGACGCCTTGCCCGCCCGGCATGGCCGCGACGACGCGCCGCGCGCCGACGAAGGCGTCCAGCCAGGGGGTGGCGTAGCCGACGCCCAGCACGTCGCAATCGGTCGCCTCGCCCCAGGCGTCGTCCAGCCGTCGCGCCACCAGCCGTCGCGCCAGCGCCCCGGTCGGCTCGCCGTAGAAGGTTCGAAGCTCGTCGATGCTGCGCCGCATGGCTCCACTATAGGCCTGTCGGCGGCCCTGCTGCTAGGATGGTCGCATGACCCTGGATGTGCATCTGTTTCCCTGCCGCAGCGACAACTACGGCTTCCTGATCCGCGATGCGGCGACTGGCGTGGTCGCGGCGGTCGATACGCCGGATGCGGCGCGCATTCTGGAAGAGCTGGAAAGCCTGGGCTGGGGGCGTCTTGACCTGATCCTGAACACCCACTGGCACCCCGATCATACCGAGGGCAACGCGCGGCTGAAGGCCGATTGGGCCTGCGAGATCGTCGGGCCGGAAGAGGTGCGCAAGGTCGCGCCCTTGGATCGCGTGGTCGCCGACGGCGATGTGGTGATGGTGGGCGAGACGCGGTTCGAGGTCACCGAAACGCCGGGTCACACCCTCGGCCATGTGGTGTTTCATGCCCCGGCGGACGGCCTCGCCTTTACAGGCGACACCCTGTTCGCCTTGGGCTGCGGCCGGTTGTTCGAGGGCACGCCCGAGCAGATGTTCGACAGCCTGCAGCGGCTGAAGGCCTGGCCCGATCAGACGGTGATCTGGTGCGCGCATGAGTATACGGCCTCGAACGCCCGCTTCACCCTGAGCCTGGACGACCGGCCCGAGACCGCCGCCCATGCCGAGGCGATCTTCGCAGCGCGCGAGCGGGGCGAACAGACCGTGCCGACGACGCTGGGGGTGGAGAAGCGGTTCAATCCGTTCCTGACCGCGACGGATGCGGATCAGTTCGCCGCGCGCCGGGCGGCCAAGGACAGCTTCCAGGGTTAGCGGTTCAGGGCGTCTCCGCCCACGACCCGCACGATCCGGGCCGACGACGGGCGGCCGGCGATGCCGGCGTCGGCGTCGATGACGATCCGCAGCGTGCCCTGGACCAGGCTGACGCCCGGACGCCCCTGATCGGACACCACGACGCGGCGCACCCGCTCGACCTGGGCGCGCAGGTTGGAGGACCGCGCCATGCGCACGATGGCGTCGCTGGCGGCCGAAACGGTGTCGGCGGCGACCTGTTCAGAGCCGGGCTGGATGTCGACGTCGATGACGATCAGCCGGCCCATCGCTTGGCTGGCGCGGTAGCTCTGGCGCATGAAATAGTCGACCAGCTGGGCGCCGGTCATGGCCGCGCTGGCCAGGCCCTGCGCCTCGCCCACGCGTGAGGCGGGCGAGCCTTGGGGGGCGGTGGTCGTGTAAAGAGTGATCGCGCCGTCGGGCGTGACCTTCAGCACCTGGTCGCCATTGTCGTTGCGATAGATGATGTCGCCGCGCGGCGCGGGCGTCGGCCGCAAGACCCAGACCTCGGTCGAGCGTTCCAGCCGCATCAGAGGCCGGGATCCCGAGGTGTCCAGGATGAACCCCTGGCCGCTGCTGCTGACGTAACGGGCGGTCGGCGGCACGGTCCGGCGCGACTGGGCGTGGCTTTCGGACGGGACGACCACAGGCGCGACGACGCCCACGCCGATGACCGCGATGGCGGCGACCGCCATCGCGGTCACGCGTGGCGACTTTTTCGCCCTGACCGATCCCAACAACTTCATGACAGACTTGATGAAACCCGCGCGCGGCGGATTTTGGGCGAAGCCCGCCTCAACCCACCAGGTACTGACCGCCGTTCAGCGACAGTGTGCAGCCTGTGACATATCCGGCACGCTCGCCCACCAGCCAGGACACCATGTCGGCGATCTCCTCGCCCTTGCCCAGGCGGCCGACGGGGATGTGGCTGATGATGCCTTCCAGTACCTTGGGGTCCATGGCGCCGACCATTTCGGTGTCGATATAGCCCGGCGCGATGCAGTTCACGGTCACGCCCTTGCGCGCATTCTCCAGCGCCAGCGCCTTGGTGAAGCCGATCATCCCGGCCTTGGCGGCGGAATAGTTGGTCTGGCCGATCTGACCCTTCTGGCCGTTGATCGAGGAGATGTTGACGATACGGCCGTGTCCCCGGTCGCGCATGCCGTTGATGACCTGACGCGTCATGTTGAACACGCTGTCCATATTGACGCGGATCACGTCGGACCACTGGTCGTGGCTCATCTTGTGGAAGAAGCCGTCGCGGGTGATGCCGGCGTTATTGACCAGGATGTCGATGGGGCCGAGCTGATCCTCGACCTCCTTCGCCGCGCGGGCGCAGTCGTCGAAGCTGCCGACGTTGCCCTTCACCACCATGACGTCCAGCGCATCGGCGATGGCCTTGGCCGCCTCGTCGTTGCCGGAATAGCCGGCGGCGACCTTGAAGCCGTCCTCATGCAGGCGCTGAACGATCGCCTTGCCGATGCCCCGGGTCCCGCCCGTCACGAAAGCTACGCGCGCCATATCGTCTCCTGTCCCTGTGCAGACCCTTAAGAAGGCCTTGTCGCGGTTCAGGATTAACGTGCGAGCGCGAGCGCGCAAGGCGAGAATCTGACGCGACGGAAGTTTCATGCCTCCGTCGCGTTTCGTTAATCTTCGCCTCAGGCGATCAGGCGGCCAGCTTTTCCATGTCGATGACGAAGCGGTAGCGGACGTCGGATTTCAGCATCCGCTCATAGGCGTCGTTGATCTGATCCGGAGCGATGGTCTCGATGTCGCAGGCGATGCCATGCTCGGCGCAGAAGTCCAGCATCTCCTGCGTTTCGCGAATGCCGCCGATCAGCGAGCCGGCGATGCGGCGACGACGCCACAGCAGGGGCAGGGCGAAGACCGGCAGGCCCTCGGTCGTCAGGCCCAACATGATCATGGTGCCGTCGCGCGCCAGCAACTGGATGTGGCTGGCGATCTCGTGCGTGGCCGAGACGGTGTTGATGATCAGGTCGAACTTCTCGGCTGCGGCCTTCATCGCATCCTTGTCGGAGTTGATCAGGAAGTGTTTGGCGCCCATCCGCTGCGCGTCGGCCTTCTTGCGGTCCGAGGTGGACAGGACGGTGACTTCCGCGCCCATCGCGGCCGCCAGCTTGACGGCCATGTGGCCCAGACCGCCCAGGCCGATGACCGCGACCTTGGAACCGGGGCCCACGCCCCATTCCTTCAGCGGCGAATAGGTGGTGATGCCCGCGCACAGCAGGGGGGCGGCGACGTCCAGGGCCAGGCTGTCGGGGATGGACAGGACGAAATGCTGATCGACGGTGATGTGGTCGGAATAGCCGCCCTGGGTGATGGCTTCCGACGTGCCGCCCTTCTTATCCTTGCCGCCATAGGTGCCGGTGAAGCCGGGGATGCAATATTGTTCGACGCCTTCCCGGCAGGAGGCGCATTCACGGCAGCTGTCGACCATGCAGCCGACGCCGACGCGGTCGCCTTCCTTGAAGCGGGTGACGTTGGACCCCACCGCCTTGACCACGCCCGCGATCTCGTGACCCGGCACCAGGGGGAAGGCGGTGCCGCCCGTCTCCCCGCGCGCGGCGTGCAGGTCGGAGTGGCAGACGCCGCAGTATTTGATGTCGATCAGCACATCGTCCGGGCCCGGATCACGGCGCTCGAAGCTATAGGGGGTTAGCGGCTTGTCGGCGGCGGTCGCGGCGAAGGCGCGTGTGGCGATCGGCATGGGAAAGTCCTTCAGGCTTTGCAGTGAGCCGGCCTCAGATGAGAGGGCGGCCGCGGGTCCGCAAGCGTACGGACCGCTATTTCAGCTTGGCGATCAGCGCCTGAGCCGCCGCAGGGTTCCGCACCTTCGCGCCCGAGATGAAATAGGCGAAGACCTCGCCGCGTTTGGCCCAGGCTTTCGCCTGATCCGCCACCGCATCCAGCTCGGCCGCCGTCATGCCGGTCGGCTCGTCCTCGCGGCTGGACATGAGCCGCGCGTAGCTGAAATCGGCGGTCGCCTCGTCGATCTGGGGCCAGGTCGGCTCCTCGTCATCGACGGCATAGACGATGGCCGCGCCGTATTTCCGCGCAAGATCGTAGAACTGTTCGGTCGCGAAGGTCGGGTTGCGAACCTCCAGCGCGTGCCGCAGCCGCACCCCGTCCTTCTCCTTGGGCAACAGCTTCAGGAAGCCCTCGAAGTCCTCGGAATCAAACTTTTTCGTACCCATGAATTGCCAGTTGATCGGCCCCAGTTTGTCGCCCAGTTCGGTCAGGCCCTGGCTCAGGAACTTGTCGAAGCTCTCGGCGCCTTCGGACAGCACCTTGCGATTGGTGCAATAGCGACTGGCCTTCACCGAAAAGACGAAGCCGTCCGGCGTCTCGTCGCGCCATTTCTTCCAGCTGTCGGGCTTGAAGGTCGAATAATAGGTGCCGTTGATCTCGATCGAGGTCAGTTTCGACGCCGCATATTCCAGTTCGCGCTTCTGAACCAAACCCTCTGGATAAAAGACCCCGCGCCAAGGCTCGAACGTCCAGCCGCCGATGCCGACATGGATGGGGTGGGTCATGGTTCGCTCCGTTCGTCGCTCGATCCGACGCCAGTTGTGTCGGACTGCCAGTCTTCCAGCTCGTGCCGAATGCGTCGGACGAACACGTCCGCATCGTCGATTCGATAGAGGATGGCGTGGCTTTTGTAGAAGATCACATGGGCGTCCGCGCTCAACTCCGGTCGAACTGCCCCAAGACGTGGAAAATCCGCGAGCAAGTCCAGCTTCGCGAACAGACCCTCGATATAGTCATCGGCCTGACGGCTCCCGAACAGCTCGAGTCCTTGCAGATAGACCTGTTGCAAGTCCGCCCGCGCTGCGCGGCTTAGGCGGAGCATCAAGAGGTGCTACGCAACTGGGCGCGCAATTCCTCGATCACTTCACGTGGCGACTGGTCTGAAACGCCAGAGGCGTCGGCCTCGGCGATCAGCCTTTGCCAATGGGCGATCTTCTCGGCCTTGACCTGCTCGCGGCGGATCAGGTCGCGCACCACGTCTGACGTGTTGGCGTAGCGCCCGGATTTCGCCTGTTCCTCGACCCAGGCCTTCATCGGATCGGGCAGGGAGATGTTCATCGTCGCCATGGTCGTCCTCCTCTCAACGAGAATGGGCGCATGGCAAACTTTGTCAACACCGGATCAGGGCGCAGTCGCCGCCTGAATGCCGGCCAGCAGGCTGGCGGCGGTGATGGGCTTGGGGACGTGCAGGTCGGCGCCGGCGTCGCGCGCCTGGTCGCGGTGCTCGCTCATGGCGTTGGCGCTCAGCATGATGATCGGCGTGCGGGCCTGAGCGGCACGCGCGGCCTCGATCTGGCGAATGGCGCGGGTGGCGGTCAGGCCGTCCATGCCCGGCATCTGCATGTCCATCAGGATCAGGTCGAAGGCCTCGGACTGGAAAGCGGCCAGGGCCTGTTCGCCATCTGCGACGGTGACGACCTGCATGGCGTGGGCCGCCAGGATCAACTGCACGACGCGCTGATTGACCGGGTGATCCTCGGCCAGCAGCACGCGCAGGGGCGCCAGGGGGCGGTCGGCCTCGGCCGCACGCGCGCGTCGTTGGGCATCGTGTTCGGTCAGGGAGGCAGCGCGCGTCAGGGGGATCTCGACGGTAAACCGGCTGCCGACGCCCTGCGTCGAGGCGGCGGAAATCCGCCCGCCCATCAACTCGACCAGCGAACGACAGATCGACAGGCCCAGGCCCGTGCCGCCGAACCGGCGCGTGATGGTGCTGTCCGCCTGGCTGAACCGATCGAACAGACGGGCCGCGTGGTCGGAGGAGAAGCCGACGCCCGTATCCTCGACCCGCAGCGTCAGCTGGGTCAGGCCGTCGGAATCCTCGTCCACCGCAAGGGCGACGCCGACCGAGCCCTGGTGGGTGAACTTGATGGCGTTGGACAACAGGTTGTCGAGCACCTGACGGATGCGGGTGCTGTCGCCGACGAACATTCCGCGCGCATCGGCGTCGCGGCGGATGTCGAAGGTCAGTCCCTTGGCCTCGGCCTTCAACCGCATGACGTCCAGCGGGGCGGCGACGGCCTCGTCCAGGTCGAAGGGGCGGCTTTCGAGGTCCAGATGCCCCGCCTCGATCTTGGACACGTCCAGAATGTCGGACACCAGCCGTTCCAACGTCACGCCGGATCGTGCGATCAGGGCGACCATCTCGGCCTGCTCGGGCGTCAGGTCGGTGCGCGACAGGGCGTCGACGATGCCGATCACGCCGTTCAGGGGCGTGCGGATCTCATGGCTCATATTGGCCAGGAAGTCGGACTTGGCGCGGTTGGCGGCCTCGGCGGCGGCGGTGGCCTCGCGCAGGGCGCGTTCGGCGGCGACCTTTTCGGTCACATCGCGCGCGATGCCATAGATGCGGTCACCCTGGCGATGGGCGCGCCACTCGACGGTGACGTAATGACCCGCCTTATGGCGATAGCGGTTGATCTGGCCGATGACCGGATCGCCCGGCCGCCGGTTTTCGACCTCGACGATGCTCTGGCGGGTCGCGGCGTGGTCGTCTGGGTGGATCAGCCGCAGCAGGCCCTGGCCCTCGATCTCGTCGGGGCGATAGCCCAGCACCGTGAACCACGAAGCGCTGGCCTTGACCACGCGCCCATCCAACTCGCGCACCACCAGCAGATCCAGCGACACATCGAAGAAGGTGTCCAGATCGACATCGGCTGTGGGGAAGGCCAGGGCCGCAACGGGCGAACAGGTCATGGCGCACTCTCTCGAACTCAAACCCATGTTACGGCGCATCGGTTAAGCTCGCCTTTGCAGCGGGTCGAAAAGAGCCGATGGCGTCGTGCGCCGTCTGGGCTAGGGTCGGCGCATGATCTTGCTCCTCGCCGCGATCGCCATGCTGCAATCCTCGCCATCAGGGGGCGGAATCGAATCCCTGACCCTGGCCGAGGATCGCGCCTGCACGGCCGACGGGGCCCTGTGCGTCGGTCTGACGCAGCAGACGCGTGACGGTGAGCCGGTCTTTACCCCAGTCATCCGTGCGCCCGACGCCCTGCCGGCCACGTCGCAAGAGGCGTCGGGCGAGGTCGAGATTTACAAGCCCTGGAATGGCCTGATCCGGCTGGCGGACGGCGGGTTTCTGGCCGGGATCGAGAGGGAGAGCCGCAGCATGTATTCCGGCGGCGGGGGGCAGGCGACCGAGTTGCGGCTCTATCGGCTGGATGCCGACGGCGAGGCCGGCGCCGCGCCGGTGCTGACCGTGCCGATCCAGGGTTCGCTGATGATCCGTGCCTGTTTCAGCGAGGAGGACATGACCCAGCGCGCCGGCGCCTGTCATGACGAATACAGTTTCGCTGCGACCCTGACTGCGAACGACCCGGCGGATGCGATGCCGGTCCTGACCTATGAGACGACGGCGACGGCTTATCCGCGCTGCACCTCGCGATCCGAGGATTCGTTGGAGAAGCCGCCGCTGAAGCCCGCCGACTTGGTCACCGCACGCGATCCGAAATGCAGCTTTACTCGCCGTTTCACCTTTGACCCCAAGGCCGATGAATACCGGCCGGACAGCCCGCTGCCCGATTGCTCGGACTACACCACGCCCTAGTAGGCGAAGTCGGCGTAGATGCGCTTCACGTCGCCCTGCCAGGCGCCGTGATACAGGTCCAACAGGCGTTCGGCGGGGGTGACGCCGCTGTCGGCGATGTCTTCCAGTTCCGACAGATAGCCGCGCTCGTCCACCATGCCGCCCGAGAATTTGGCGCGGTTCTTCAGCCCCTGTTTGGCGATGTTCACCAGGTCGACGGCGATGTCGCGCACCGACCGGCCCGCCACCTCGGCCTTCAGACCCAGCCGGGTCACGTCGCGGCGCAGGCGTTCGTGGTCGGCGATGTCCCAGTCCTTGACCAGGTCCCAGGCGGCGGCCAGCGACGGGGCGTCATACAGAACCCCGGCCCACAGGGCGGGCAGGGCGCAAATCCGGCTCCACGGTCCGCCGTCGGCGCCGCGCATTTCCAGATAGGCCTTCAGCCGCACCTCTGGGAAGAGGGTGGTCAGGTGGTCGTTCCAATCCTTCAGGGTCGGATATTGACCGGGCAGGGCGGGCAGTTTGCCGGCCTGGAAATCGCGGAACGACTGGCCCGAGGCGTCGATATAACGGCCGTCGCGCTTGGCGAAATACATCGGCGTGTCCAGCGCATAGTCGGCGTAGCGCTCGAAGCCGAACCCGTCTTCGAACACGAAGCCCAGCATGCCCGTGCGGTCGGCGTCGGTGTCGGTCCAGACGTTGGCCCGGGCCGACAGGAAGCCGTTGGGGCGGCCCTCGGTGAAGGGCGAACAGGCGAACAGGGCGGTGGCGATGGGTTGCAGCGCCAGGGAGGTGCGGAACTTCATCACCATGTCGGCTTCTGAATCGAAGTCGAGGTTGGCCTGGATGGTGCAGGTGCGCAGCATCATGTCCAGGCCCAGGGTCCCGACCTTGGGCATATAGGCGCGCATGATGTCGTAGCGGCCCTTGGGCATGACCGGCACCTGTTCGCGCGTCCACAGCGGGTCGAAGCCGGCGCCCAGGAAGCCGACGCCGATCTGGTCGGCGACCTGCTTGACCTCCATCAGATGCTGGCCGGTCTCGTTGCAGATGTCGTGGATGGTCAGAAGCGGCGCACCGGACAGCTCGAACTGACCGCCCGGCTCCAGGCTGACGGAGGCGACAAAGCCTTCGCTGTTCCTGCGCTCCAGTCCGATCAGGAAGCCGTTTTCCTCGACGGGCGACCAGCCGAAGCGTTGCAGCCCCTCCAGCATGGCCTTGATGCCGTTCGGGCCGTCATAGGCGGGGCGCGCCAGGGTGGTCTTGTCGAAGCCGAACTTCTCGTGCTCGGCGCCGATGCGCCACTGGTCCTTGGGCTTGATCCCCTTGGACATGGCCTCGATCAGAGCGTCTCTGGAAAGCGGCGCGTTCTCGGCCATCTGTAACCCCTGCTGTCGCGGCTAGATGGCGGCTAAAGCCAAGTTCCTCAAGGGGGCGAGCAGAGTATTCTATCGCGCCCAATCACCGACGGCCGCCTGCCACAGGGTCATGGCGGCGATGGCGGCGGTGTCGGCGCGCAGGATGCGCGGGCCCAGAGACACGGCGGTGGTGAAGGGCAGGGACCGCAGCCGCTCGCCCTCTTCCGGCGAGAACCCACCCTCCGGCCCGATCAGGATGGACCAGGGGCCTTCGCCCGCGTCGCGCAGCGACGAGACGGCGGGCGCCCCGCCCGTCTCGTCGCAGAACATCAGCCGGCGTCCGATCTCCCAGCCGTCCAGCAGGGCGTCCAGCTTGATCGGATCATCGACCACGGGCACGTCCATCCGCCCGGTCTGTTCGGCGGCCTCCTCGGCGATGGCGTCCAGCCGGTCCAGGCGGATGCGGTCGGCGTTGGTGCGTTTCGTCAGGACCAGCCGCACCCGGCGCGCGCCCAGTTCGGCGGCCTTCTCCACGATGGTCTCGACCCGCGCCTTCTTCACCACCGCCACGATAAGTTCCAGGTCGGGACCGAAGGTCTGGGGTCGCACCTGTTCCTCGGCGCGCAGGATCACGCCCTTCTTCAGCACTTCCGCGACCGTGCAGCGCCACTCCCCGTCGCGCCCGTTGAACACCAGCAGATCGTCTCCCGGCTTCAGACGCATGACCTGGGTCAGATAGCGCGACTGGTCCAGCGTGGGCGCGACGGGAGCGGCCGCGGCGAGCGGCGATGTGACGTAAAGGCGGATCATGCCCCTACATGACCTGACGCAAACCGCTTGTCATCCCGACCGCAGCGAAGTGAAAGCCCTGGATCACAAGGGACGGATCGATATCCTTACAGCGTCCGCGCGATCAGCAGCTTCATGATCTCATTGGTGCCGCCATAGATGCGCTGGACGCGGGCGTCCTTGTACAGCTGGGCGATCGGATATTCGTTCATATAGCCATAGCCGCCGTGGAGCTGGAGCATCTCATCGATGGTCTCGCCCTGGATGTCGGTGACCCAGTATTTGGCCATGGAGGCGGTGGCGGCGTCGAGCTTGCCCTGCAGATGCAGGCCGATGCAGTGGTCGGTGAAGACCTTGGCGACAGTCAGCTTGGTCTTGACCTCGGCGAGCTTGAACTGGGTGTTCTGGAAGTCGATGACGCGTTTGCCGAACGCCTTGCGCTCCTTGACGTAGGCCAGCGTCGCCTCAAGCCCGCGCTCGGCGGCGGCGACGCCCTGGACGGCGATGTTCAGCCGCTCCTGGGGCAACTGCTGCATCAGCTGGACGAAGCCCTGGCCTTCGGTCCCGCCGATGATGTTGTCGCCGGGGACCTTCACGTCGTTGAAGAACAGTTCGGAGGTGTCGTTGGCCTCCATGCCGATCTTGTGCAGGTTGCGACCGCGTTCGAACCCTTCCGCGCCATCGGTCTCGACCACGATCAGCGAGGTGCCCTTGGCGCCCTCGGCCGGATCGGTCTTGGCGACCACGATCAGGAAGTTGGCCAGCTGGCCATTGGTGATGAAGGTCTTGGAGCCGTTGACGACATAGCCGTTGCCCGACTTGACCGCCGTGGTCTTGACGCCTTGCAGGTCCGAGCCGGCGCCCGGTTCGGTCATGGCGATGGCGCCGACCAGTTCGCCCGATTGCAGGCGTGGCAGCCAGCGCTGCTTCTGTTCCTCGGTGCCGTAATGCCAGATGTAGGGCATGACGATCGCATTGTGCAGCGAAATGCCGAAGTGGTCCGCGCCCTTCCAGCCCAGCTGACGCATCAAGACGACCTCGTGCCGATAGTCGCCGCCGAAGCCGCCGTCCTCTTCCGGCAGCGACAGACCCAGCAGGCCCGCCTCGCCTGCGTCGTTCCACAGCTGGCGCGGCACAGAGGAATCAGCGATCCACTGCTGGACCCTCTCGAGCGGCGCGTGCTCGTCGATCCATTTGCCGACGCTGTCGGAGAAGAGGGTGATCTCTTCTTCACGCATGAAATCGGGATCGGGGCTGCCCAGCACGTTCATCGGTTTCGTCCCTGAGGTTCGCGGGCTTTTGCCCGTCTGGTCGGTAAGAAAACGGGCCGGCGAGATCGCCGACCCGTTTCGTCATCAGTCTGAGATCAGAACGCCTCGGCCGGCATGGCCATCAGCACGTCGGCGCCGGTCTTCATCTTCTTCAGATGGGCTTCGGCGTCGGGCAGGATGCGCTCGACGAAGTAGCGGCCGGTCTGAAGCTTGGTCGCATAGTAGGGATCGGTCGAACCGGCCTCGACCTGCGCTTGAGCCACCTTGGCCATCTGCGCCCACATATAGGCCAGGGCCGTCAGGCCGAAGACGTTCAGATAGTCGGTCGAGGCGGCGCCGGCGTTGTCCGGATTGGCCATGCCATTCTGCATCAGCCACATGGTGCCGTCCTGCAGCTTGGCCTTCACATCGGCCAGGCCGTCGACGAAGGGCTTGATGGCCTCATTGCCGCTGTTCTCGGCGACGAAGGCGTCGATTTCGCCGAACCAGGTCATGATGGCGCGACCGCCGTTGGCGGGCAGTTTGCGGCCGACCAAATCCAGCGCCTGGATGCCGTTGGTGCCCTCGTAGATCATGGTGATGCGGGCGTCGCGCAGATATTGCGAGGCGGTGAAGTGTTCGGTGTAGCCCGAACCGCCATGCACCTGCATGCCCAGCGACGCGACATGGAAACCCTTGTCGGTCAGATAGGCCTTCAGCACCGGCGTCAGCAGGCCCATGTAATCCTTGGCCTTCTGGGCCACGGCCGCGTCTTCGGACTTTTCCAGGTCGGCGTGAAGCGCGGTCCACAGGATGAAGGCCTGGCCGCCTTCGACGAAGGCCTTGGACTCCAGCAGCATGCGGCGCACGTCGGGGTGGACCATGATGCTGTCGGCCGGGCCGTCCGGGTTTTTCGGTCCGGTCAGCGAACGGCCTTGCAGGCGGTCCTTGGCGAACTCGACGGCGGCCTGATAGGCGGCGGTGCCGATGGCCAGACCTTGCAGGCCGGTGCCGAGGCGGGCCTCGTTCATCACCACGAACATATTGTTCATGCCGCGGCCTTCTTCGCCGATCAGCCAGCCCTTGGCGCCGTCGTACTGCATGACGGCGGTGGCGTTGCCGTGGATGCCCATCTTGTGCTCGAGCCCGGCGCATTCCAGGCTGTTGCGCTCGCCCAGCGAGCCGTCCTCATTGACCAGGAACTTGGGCACGACGAACAGCGACAGGCCCTTGATGCCCGGAACCGCGCCTTCGACGCGGGCCAGCACCGTGTGGATGATGTTGTCGGCGAAGTCATGCTCGCCCGCCGAGATCCAGATCTTCTGGCCGGTGATCGAGTAGGAGCCGTCGCCGTTCGGCACGGCCTTGGTGCGCACCATGCCCAGGTCCGTGCCACATTGCGGCTCGGTCAGGTTCATCGTGCCGGACCATTCGCCGGTCGCCATCTTGGGCAGATATTTCTGCTTCAGCTCTTCGGAGGCATTGGCGTGGATGCCGGCATAGGCGCCGGCCGTCAGGCCCGGATACATCGAAAAGGCGGCCGAGGCGCCGGCCGTCATCTGACCGAAGGCCGAGGCGACCACGCTGGGCATACCCTGACCGCCGTAGGCCGGGTCGGCGGCCAGCGCCATCCAGCCGGCTTCGGACATGGCCTTGTAGGCTTCCTTCCAGCCCTTGGGTCCCGTCACCACGCCGCCCTCGGCCCAGTGACAGCCTTCCTTGTCGCCCGGATTGTTGATCGGGGCGATGACCTCGTCGGCGAACTTGGCGCCTTCTTCCAGGATCTGGCTGACCAGATCCGAAGAGACGTCCTGGAAGCCCGGCTGGTTGGTGTAGCGGTCGATCTCCAGCACTTCATTCAGGATGAAGGTGAAGTCGCGGACAGGCGCCTTGTAGGCCATGGATTACGCTCTTGCTTTGAAGGGGTGGTGGTGGTCGTGGTTGAGACGCGCGCGCAGCAGCTTCTCATAGTCTTCGGCGCCCGGCA
This sequence comes from Brevundimonas diminuta, assembly GCF_022654015.1. Classification (NCBI taxonomy): domain Bacteria; kingdom Pseudomonadati; phylum Pseudomonadota; class Alphaproteobacteria; order Caulobacterales; family Caulobacteraceae; genus Brevundimonas; species Brevundimonas diminuta. Next base: position 2,991,739 of record NZ_CP073063.1, on the reverse strand, counting down.
GCAGGTCGGGGCGGTGTTCGGACAGTTTGGATTCCATCCAGGCGCAGGCCTGTTCGGCCGTCTCGATGGCGCCTTCGATATCTTCCAACTGCTGCTTCAGCGCCACGATCTGGGCGCGGTGCCGCACCAGGGCCACGGCCATCTGATGGACGTTGTGATCCTTCTGATCATAGAGGTCCATCATGTCCTGGATCTCCTGAAGGGTGAAGCCGATGCGGCGGCCCCTCAGGATCAGTTTCAGCCGGGCGCGGTCGCGAGCGTCATAGACGCGGGTCTGGCCCTTTCGCGCGGGCGTCAGCAGGCCCTTGTCCTCATAGAATCGCAGGGCGCGCGCCGTGGCGCCGAACTCGCGGCACAGCTGGCGAATGGAATAGGTGCGGTGGTCGTCGGCGGTGGCCATACGCCTTCATAACTTGACGTGCGCGTAAAGGGAAGAGGCTTACGCGCACGTAAGGGTAAGCTTTTCGCCTTTCCCGACGATCAGGCATGAAAAAGCCCGGAGCCTGGGGGGAAGCTCCGGGCGCAAACGCCGGACTGCAGGGGGGGAGAGGGGTCCGGCGTTCGATCTTTTTCAGTCAGGCCTTACGGCGGCCCAGCAGCACCGGGACGGTGATGGCCAGCAGGACGGCGTTGACCGCCGCCAGGCCGAAGTCCTGGCTCAGCGCGTGGATCGTCATCATGGTCGCTTCCATGACGATCAGGCCGACCGCCGCCGTCACCAGCAGGGGGCGACCCACCCGCCACGAGATCAGCGGGCTCAACACGCCCATGGCCAGGACAATCTCGACCACGCCCAGTCCGCGCACCATGTTTTCGGGCGCGACGGCGGGCCAGCCCATCAGATTGATCAGGTTGGTCATCGGCTCGGTCAGCTTGGCGTAGCCGGCGGCGATGAAGAACATCGCGACCCAGCCCTGCAGCGTCCACAGGGCGATGTTGGCGTAGGCGGTGCGGCTGCGCGCGGCGGCGGATGTCAGGGTGGAGGTGGTCATCGGGGAGGAGCCTGATTTCGTAACGGTCGCGATTCGGTCGAAAGGGCCGCTCGCTGAAGATCATATAGCGGCGCTTTCGATCTTTGTCATCATGCGATGACATCAGCTGATGACATCGATTGATGACTTTCTGTTACGAACGGAAGGGCGGAGCGGATTTCGTCCGCCCCGCCTGGGTTCTCGCATCGCTTTCGCCCTCAGCCCTCAGCCCTCAGCCCTCAGCCCTCAGCCCTCCGGCTGCGGCCCCGGCGTTTGCACGATCAGGTCGCCGGGCTGGCAGTCCAGTTCGCGGCACAGGGCGTCCAGGGTCGAGAAGCGCACCGCGCGGGCCTTGCCGGTCTTCAGGATGGACAGATTGGCCAGGGTGACGCCGACGCGGTCGGACAGTTCGGTCAGGGACATCCGGCGTTCGAGCAGCAGCCGGTCCAGTTGGATCATGATCATGGTGCGCGCCCCTCAGACCGTGGTCAGCTGTTCGTCGCGCATGGCCGACCCCTGCCGGAACACCTCGGCCAGGATGAACACCACCAGAATGCCCAGCCAGGACCCCAGGTCGAAGTCATAGTCGGACGGCGACTGGCCGATGCTCTGCGGGGCGACGAAGACCAGCAGCAGCGCCGTCAGCTGAATGCCGATCAGGCCCAGGCCCACGCCTTGCAGTCGTTTGACGTTGGCGAACTCGAAGGCGTCGCCCTGATTGACCGACAGCAGGATGCGCCGCAGTCGGTTGATGATCCACCAGGTGAAGCCGCAGGCCATCGCCGCACCGAGGAAGGTCAGGCGTCCGGTCCATTGCAGGGTGTTGCTCGGATCGGCGCTCGCGCCCTTCAGCCCGTCGATCAGGCCTGCGCCGAAGCTTGGCACGATCAGGGTGAACAGGAAGACGAGGATGGTGGCGATGGCGCCGATCATCACGAACACATTGACGAAGCCCAGCAGCCAGCGAAGTGCGCTGGCGACGGAATATTTGCCGATCAGTTTCATCTCGAAAGCCCTTCCCTTCGGGTCGCCCTCCGCGACCGCCTTGGTGAATATCGATATGGATTTATCGATAAACGGGCAAGTACATTATTGATAAACGAGATGAAGCTTTCGTAAGGTTCGGCGTCAGGCCGTAAAGCCCCAGGCCAGACGCGCCGCCTCCAGTCGGCCCAGCTTGGCCTGGAAGGGCGCCCAGTCGTCGGCGTCGGCGATGGCGGCCCAGATCGCCTCGACCTCGCCGATCAGCATCTCTTCCGGTTCGCGCGCGGCGAACATCGGATGTTCCAGCCGTTCGATCCGGTCCGGTTCGTGTTCCATCAACGCAAAGCGGAAAGCGTCGAAGGCCTCGCCCTGATACGATTTCGCGCGCGGTCCCGACAGGGCGCGGGCCGAGGAGGCGAAGCCGCCGAACCAGTCGAAGAACAGCGGCTCCCACCTCAGGGCGGCTCCCCCGTCCCGCAACAGGGCCAGGGTTGTATCGACCAGCCGCTGATCCGCCGCCTCGCCCAGGCTGTGGACGCCCAGCCGCATCAGGAAGGCGGCCCGCAGTTCGCGGATATAGGCGGGACCGAATCCGTTCAGTGCATCCGTCAACGGCTCGACCTCGGCGACCAGTTTCAGGCACCCGGCTAGCTGCGTCAGGTTCCAGAACACCGCCTCCGGCTGGCGTGCGAAGGCGTAAAGGCCCGTCTGGTCAAAATAGGCGGCGGTGAAGGCCGGGTCGTATTCGGGCAGGAACCGCCAGGGGCCGTAGTCGAAACTCTCGCCCGTGACGTTCAGATTGTCGGTGTTCAGAACCCCGTGCACGAAGCCGGCGGCGATCCACCGCGCCGTCAGTTTCGCCGAGGCCTCGACGATGGCGGTCAGCAGACCGGGCGCATCTCCGGCCGCCACGTTTGGGTGATACAGACTGCGCACGTGTTCGATCAGCGCCTCGATCTGGTCCTTGCGCCCCAGATAGGCCGCGCGCTGGAATGTCCCGAACCGCACATGGCTGTGCGACAGCCGCACCAGAACGGCCGACCGGGTCGGCGACGGCTCGTCCCCGCGCTCCAGCGCCTCGCCAGTCTCGATCAGCGAAAAGGCGCGGCTCGTCGGGACGCCTTGCGCCTCCAGCATCGTCGCCGCCAGCACCTCGCGCACCCCGCCCTTCAGCGTCAGCCGCCCATCGCCTCCACGCGACCAGGGCGTCTGGCCGGTGCCTTTGGTGCCCAAGTCGAGCAGACGGCCTTGAGCGTTATCACTCGCGACGCGGTCGCTCGTTGCTTGAGCGCGCATCTGCGCCGCCAGGAACCCGCGCCCGTCGCCCAGATCGGGATTGTAATGCCGGAACTGATGCCCGTGATAGCGCATGGCGATCGGCCCGGGCTGACCCGGCAGGGGCTCGAACCGCCCGAACGCGGCGATCCACTCCGCCTCGCCCAGCCCCTCCAGCCCGACCTCGGCCGCCGCGCGGTCGTTGCGAAACCGCACGATCGTCTGCGGAAAATCCGCGGCCTGAACCGCATCGGCATAGTCCGCGCCCAAATCAAAGAAGCGCGGTTCGGGGCGGTAGGCGGGGGAGACGGGCATGGCAGGCTAGGTGCGTGTCCGGCGAGGGGAGCGCAACCGCGCGCGCGTCTTTCTTTCGTGATCCTCCAGTTTCGCTCCGCTCGACGCACGATCACCAAGAGGCCGGCCATCCTATTCGCCTGAGGTCAGTCCAATATTTTCAATCCTCTATCGACCGACGGCGTCATCTTCCTGCCCACGCTTCTAAGCCGTGCGATCCTGTCTCAATTCGTCCGCACGAAACACGTTGCATAGTCGGGGAGAGAGAAATCAGACGAATTAGACGAATTAGACGGTGTTTTTCCGATGCGACCCTCTGATTTGGCGCCGGCGCCTCAGCCTGCGCCCAGCAGGTCCGACCAGCGCCAGCTGCCCCTGCCCAGCGCCAGTTGCGCGCCGCCCGGGCGGTCTTCCAGCTTCAGTACCGCCAGGCCCGTCATGCGCTGGCTCTTGCACTCGGCCGGGGCGAAGGCGACCTCCAGGGCGATGGCCTGGCGCACGCCGGCCAGACCCTTGCCGGCTTGGTTGCGGCTTTGCAGCCAGTCACCGTTCCAGACCAGGATGGCGCGGCCGTTCGCGTCCATGTCCTGGGATGCGGCTATGACGGCGCGGCGCACGGCCTGGTCGTCACGCACGGCGTCCTGAACCCAGCGCACCATGTCGCACGAACCCCCGCCCGAGCCTGATCCCGCGCCGGTCCCGCCAGAGCCGCCCG